>JBDKJZ010000116.1:0-11768 GCA_039796375.1 Pseudomonadota bacterium | reverse complement strand
CATTGCGGCGAGCGCAGTGCTTTGCTTCATCTGCGTCAGCTTCTTGTCGGAGCCCAAGGGTCACATCGCGGAGGTTCAGGAAGATGGCACCGTTCAATTGCTAAAAGTAGCCTAGCCAAACTTCTGTAGCCGCTGCCCTCGTGTGCCTAGCGCGCACGAG
Source organism: Pseudomonadota bacterium (assembly GCA_039796375.1). Taxonomy (GTDB): domain Bacteria; phylum Myxococcota_A; class Polyangia; order Polyangiales; family Polyangiaceae; genus SZUA-265. The sequence continues at coordinate 11,608 of JBDKJZ010000116.1, read as the reverse complement.
GGCGTTTCTGTTAAGTTGAACCGACATGCACCTCGATGCTCAGCTGAAGGTCACCACGGGTCAGCACAGTGAGGCGGGGCGCAAGCCCGCCAACGAAGACAGCATGGGGCTATTGGTCCCGCGTGAGGCGGCGCTGCTCACGCACAAGGGCATCGCTCTCGTGATCGCCGACGGAGTGAGTGCGGCGGACGCGGGAAGGGAGGCTGCAGAGACCTGTGTCCAGAACTTCCTGAACGACTACTTCAGCACTCCAGACACTTGGACTGTGGAGACCTCCGCAAGGAAGGTCATCAGTGCGCTCAACAGCTGGCTGTACTCGAGGAGTGCGAGTTTCGGTAACACCGAAAAGGGCTACGTTTGTACGCTGACCATCCTCGTGCTCAAATCACGCCTGGCGTACATCTTTCACGTCGGCGACACACGGGTGTATTTGTTTCGCGGGGGCCAGCTGCGTCAACTGACCCGCGACCATGCTATCCCCATCAGCAATGGCTCCACCTACCTATCCCGCGCGATGGGCTTGGATTCCAAGTTGGACATCGACTTCGTTCTGGAGCCGGTGGATCCCGGCGACTTGTTCCTGCTCACCTCAGACGGCGTACACGACTACGTCCCCCACGCTGAGCTGACTGAGTTACTCGCTGAATCGACGGATCTGGAGGAGACCTCGCGTGCCCTCTTGAAGCGCGCGATTGACGCGCAGAGCCCGGACAACGTCACTTGTCAGCTCGTGCGGGTTGACGAACTTCCGGACGGGAGCGCCGATGAGTACCTGCGGCACCTGACCGAGCTGCCGTTTCCGCCTGAGCTCCGCCCGGGCTTGGTGCTCGATGGCTACCTGGTCGAGCAGGAGCTCCACGCGAGCCGGCGCAGCCAGTCTTACCTGGTGAAACCGACTGCGGGAGGCGAATCGCTGGTGATGAAGACGCCGAGCGTGAACTATGAGGACGATCCGGCCTACATCGAGCGCTTCATCCTTGAGCATTGGGTGGGCATGCGCGTCAAGAGCAAGCACCTTCAACGCAGCGTCGCTCTCCCGCCTGACAGGAGTTGCCTTTACAGCTTACGCGAGTACGTGAAGGGGCGAACTCTTGAGCAGTGGATCGCGGAGCAACACCACAGCAAACGCGACGTTCGTGAGGTCGCTTTGGTCGTCGACATCATCGCGCAGTGTGTTCGAGGGTTGATGGCGCTTCATCGCAAAGAGATCCTGCACCAAGACATCAAGCCAGGGAACATCGTTCTCGGTGATGACGGGGTCGTGAAGCTCATCGACTTTGGCTCTTGTTCGGTCGCGGGTATCGACGAGATCGCGGCCCCCATCTCCCGAGACCGCATGCTGGGCACGGCGAGCTACGCCGCGCCCGAGTACGCCCTCGGGCATGTGCCCACGCGAAACTCAGACTTGTATTCGCTCGGGTGCGTCGCGTACGAGATGCTGACCGGCAAGCTCCCCTATGGGGCCAGCGCGGAGCAAGCAACTTCATCGCTGGCTTTCGAGCGCCTTCAGTACGTGCCCGCGTACGAGCTCAACCCGCACGTACCGCTGTGGATAGACGGAGCGCTGAGGAAAGCCGTGGCTATCCGCGCTGACGAGCGTTACCAGGAGCTGTCCGAGTTCATCTACGATCTGGAAAACCCAAACCCGGAGTACTTGAAACAACGGTCGCTTCCCCTCCTAGAACGCAGCAAGACGACGACGTGGAAACTAGTGGCCCTGGTGCTAGTTGTGACGCAGTTCGTCACCTTGTGGCTGCTGCTCCGTAGGGGCTAGGCCTCGCCAGGTGTCTGAAGACGCAGAAAAATCCGTGACGGACGGTTTTCGCGTTTGGGACCTCGCGAGGGCGCCCGCCTTCCGCTAGGTTGCGAGGCGACCCAAGGAGCCCCGCTTGATCTCATCAGTTCCTCCATTTGTGCTGGCTCACCGCCTGGCTTTCTGCGGCCTCACTTTATGCACGCTGTCCGCGGCGTGTAGTGGCGACGAGAGTCTCGTCTTTGTCGACCGGGGCCCGCTCGCGACCCTCCCCGACGGGGGGGTTCCCAGTGTGCTCGACACTGTCGAACCCGGGAGCGTCGCCGAAGAGCTGGTACTCGGCTACCAAGAGTGGCTCGATCTATCGACAGCCGAGGCGACGTTTTGGTGTCGATGTGAGACACAGATCGACGTCGGTAGTGAACTGGACTTGTGCCTATCAGAGCTCGATCCACCCCGAGCCCCGCCCGTAGTCGAGTGCTCCAAAAGCGTGTTAGCCAAGAACGCGCATGCGCTCCCCAGCCTGAGCTGTCGGCTCGGTCTACAACGTGACTACGTCGCCTGTGTCGAATCGACCAGCAACTGCCTCGATTTCGATCACGTGAACGAATGCAATTTCGCTCGCATCACCGGAGATCTCCAGTGCGATGAGCTGCCGTGGGACGTCGAAGCCACCATTCAGAAGCGGTGTTGGGGTCGGGATGTGCCCCCGCCGTTCACCTGCAAGAACGGCAAGATCATCAACTCAGCCCTGAAGTGCGACATCGCCGACGACTGCGGCGATCGCTCCGACGAAAAGGGCTGCGAGAACGACCCCCACGCGGGCGTCGATGGGCTGAAGTAGATTCTGCAGGGTGCCCGGCAGCCCTCGCTCATTTCACACCGAACGCCAGATTTTGGGCGCTGCGCGTGGTGCGGCTCTCGCGGTGAATCGCACCCCCTAGCAGCAAACCGCGTACCACGAACTAGCCGCGCGAATTGGGCCTGCTTTCGGCACTGTCCCTAGGCGTCCCCGGACACGCGTGACATAGCGTCCGGTAACGTGGCTCAACTTGGCCCACCTACAGCGAAGGCAGCACCGGCAGCCCTGCTACGCGAGACCGAGCTGCGCAAGACTTTGAGTCTCACCTCACACCCCGCTGGGGCGAGAAAAATCACACTGTGCGTGGCGTAAGCCAGGAGTCAGAGTGGCTTCGTGGCGTCAATAGTGGCGCCCCTAGCGAAGCTTAGTGATCTATGAATGTACAACTCATTATTCAAACCCTCGTACGGCAGACCATGGTGCTGATTGCGCAGGTCGCGACCACCGCGGGTGAACGCACCCCGCTGGCCTCCGTCGCTAACCAGGTGTTTCTTGATCTCGTGACCGAGCTTGAACGCCAGGGCGTCGGGCGCAAGGTCGTAGCCGACATGTTCGGGCTAGCGCTGCGGTCTTACCAGCAGAAGGTGCAGCGCATCAGCGAGAGCCAAACGGACGCCGGTATCAGCCTGTGGCAGGCCGTCTTCAGCTTCCTGCGAGAACAGGAGGTGGTCAGCCGTGCTGAGGTGCTCACGCGGTTCTGTCGAGACGACGGCGCCAGCGTTAAGAGCATTCTGAACGACTTGATCGAGACGGGGCTGGTCTACCAAACCGGTCGAGGTGACCGCTCAGTCTACCGGGTTGCCTCAGAGGAAGACTGGCAACGGGTCTCGAGCGACTCAATCGAGAACCTAGCGAATGTAGTCTGGGTCGCGGTCTATCGCTATGGCCCGCTGTCTATCGACGCCCTACGGGACCATGTTCAGGCCGAAACCGCTGAGCTCAAGACGTGCCTTGCGCTGCTGTGCAACGACGGGCGAGTGCGCCAAGTCGAGAACAGCGCGCCGCCGCTCTACTCATCCCAGCGCTGTTTATTGCCTATCGGCAACGACGCAGGCTGGGAAGCCGCGCTGCTCGACCATCACCAGGCCGTGATCGCCTCATTCTGCGCAAAGCTGCAGAATGGGCAAAGCCAAACTCACCCCGTTGAACGGCTAGGCGGTAGCACCTTTTCATTCAACGTGTGGCCGGGACACCCCGCGGAAGCACGCGCCTACGCGCTGCTTGCTACCCAACGCTCAGAGCTGAGTGAGTTTTGGGACGAAGTCAGCGCTTACAATCAGAAGAACCAACGCCCCGATGAGGGCGTGATCCAAGTCACGTTTTATTGCGGCCAATACTTAAAGGAAGACCACTCATGAGAAATCTCACACTTTGCTGTCTATTTCCACTTGGGCTGCTCTTCGGAGCTTGCGGCGCCAAGGCGACCCAAGCCACTGAAGACAGCCAAACCCACTGGCTAAAGAGCTGCTCCACTGACGCGACCTGTGGCGATCTGAGCTGCGTGTGCGGGCGCTGCGTCGAGCTGTGTGCAGACGGTGATCGTTGCTCAGACAAAAGCCGCGACTGTTTCGACGCCAAGTCGAAAGCGAGCGCTTCCCTGTGTGCGGACGAGAAGCCTTCGGCTGTCTGCCTAGAACAATGCGATAGCGATTCGCCATGCCCAGGCAACCAAGACTGCGTCGCAGGCGCGTGTGTACCCGAGGCCAACGAGGTCGACGAGGTCGACGAGCCTATCAAGCCGGACGTCGACGAAGGGGACGGCGGCGGCGACCAACCACAACCCTCCCAACAGCCTTGTGAGGGAAAAACCTGTGGCGAAAGTTGCCAGCTGTGCGCCCCTGACGATGGCAAGTGCACTGAGACGGAGGAAGTTAAGCGCTGTGACGCGTCTGGCGAATGCACCCCAGGCCAAGTGGAGTGCGCTAGCGACTGCGCCAGCCGCGGAGCGATGGACTGTGAACTATCGATGAACTGCTCCGCCAGCATGGGCACGCCCGTAGGTGAAAAGCAGGCTCGTTTTGCTGCCTGTGTGAACACGGCCGAGGCTTGTCAGGGCGGTGACACCGCAGTGACGTGCGCTGCACGTCCGGGGGGTGAAACCTTCGTCTTCCCGACCACCTGCCTCCCCCCCGGCTTTGTCGCACTCGATGGAAACGATCCGAAGTGTAACGTATACGAACGCCTCGAGACGGAGCTCCTAGTCGTGAATCGTTCGGCGGAGACCCGCTCAAGGTACCACCCTTGTGGGGGCGCCAAGTACTGGATTGGCGTTTATCCACTCGGCACCATGGTCCCACTCGGCGTCACGGGCCCTCTAGGCCCCACGCCTGTCGGCTGCGGCCCCGTCTCGTGCGAAGACTTAGGCCCCATGGAGGTGGCACCGAGGGAGCTGCCGCCGCAATGTAGTATGTCCCTAATGTGCGCCGCCAGCCGCGTCGATCTGGCCCCGGGGGCTAGCGATGTTCCCTACGTCTGGGACGGCGCCCTCACTGAGCGCAATACTGAGCGCAATTGTAGCTACGAGCGCTCGGTTGAACCCGGCACACCCATGTTCGCCCATTTCTGCTTCGGGGTCCCGAATGGCGACTTCGAGATCGTAGACTACAGCTGCAAGGAGTATCCGTTTAACTACGGCGACGCTCGCGTCGAAATCGCGCTGGAGTAGTTGGGACAGGGACTTCGCTCGGTGCCGAGTGTGCCGACCGAAGTCCGGGCGTTGGCCGCGACCGAAGAATGTCGCGCACCCAGTCCTACGCGCGAGCCCAAGCTCACGCGCGCGACGCGACGCGACGCGGCAGCCTGTGTTGAGCCTAGACCCAACTCAGACCGCCGAGACCACCGATAACAGCGCTGTTCGCTATTCTAAGGTTTTTGAAGGTTCAGCCGAGGCCGCGACGCTGGTATGCGGGGACGTCCCAGTCGGCGTCGCTGGACTTGGGGAAGCTGATGCTCTCGCGGACCACGACGCCGTTTGAGCTCGTGTTGCCCGCGCGCGCCGAATAGACGGTCGCCGGCGCCGGCTCGGAGTTGCCGTGCATGTGCTGCATCGAGAGTTGGCCGCTCGCTGGAGGGGCGCTGCTCGACGTCGAAGAGTGGTGCGAGTTTGAGGAGTGTTGACGCGGGCTTGGCGACGGAATCGAGTACGCGGTGCTGCGAGGCTGCGACGAGTGAGCGTGACCGCGCGCGGCGATCGACCCGGTGGCATTCTCGATAGCCTGGCGGGCGACGTTGCGGAGGAGCTCGCCCTGATCTTGTTCGGCGCGGTCGAAGCCAGTCGCGATCACAGTGACCTTCATCATCTCAGTCATGTCTTCGTCGACAGCTGCACCGAAGATGATGTCTGCGTCTTCGTGCGCCATCTCGTGGACGTACGACGCCGCTTCTTCGATTTCGCGCATGGTCATGTCCGGGCCGCCAACGATGTTGAGCAAGACGCCGGTTGCGCCATCCACTGAGATATCGTCCAGTAGCGGTGAGGCGACGGCCTGTTGAGCTGCGTGACGCGCACGGCCCTCGCCCTTGGCGCAGGCGGTACCCATCAGGGCACGACCGCGGTGGTCCTGCATGATGCGACGAACATCGGCGAAGTCTACGTTGATCACGCCGGCCTTGGTGATCAGATCGCTGATCCCCTGGACCGCTTGAAAGAGCACTTCGTCCGCTTTGCGGAACGCGTCCATGAAGCTCAGGTCCAGATCCCCAAGCGAGAGCAGCTTCTGGTTCGGGATGGTGATGAGGGTATCGACGTTGTCGCTCAGGTTCGCGAGGCCCGCCTCAGCGCGGCGTGCACGCTGACGTCCTTCAAACATGAACGGCTTGGTCACGACACCGACCGTGAGTGCCCCTTCTTCGTGAGCTAGCTGCGCGACAACCGGCGCGGCCCCGGTACCGGTTCCACCACCCATGCCCGCGGTCACAAACACCATGTCAGCGCCAGCCAGCGCTTCTTTGAGTCGATTGACGTCTTCGAGCGCGGCTTTCCGTCCCTTTTCCGGATCGGCACCTGCGCCTAGACCTTTAGTCACGCCCTGGCCAATTGGGATCTTGATGGCTGCCAAGTTATCGTTCAGCGCCTGCGCGTCAGTGTTCACCGCGATGAACTCAACGCCCTGCAGTCCGTACTGGATCATCGTATTGATGGCATTGCCACCAGCACCGCCACAACCAACTACCTTAATGCGCGCCTGGTACTGCTGCATGTCATCCGCGAACTCGATCGAGAAACTCATCACTTCCTCCAACGCCTTAAAAGGCGCACCGCCTGTATGGGATCCGGCTACTTGTGCTTTCGGCTGTCTCTTTCCTTGAGCACGAGTCGTCTATAAACGGGTATTCCCCGTTGAATACAAAAAACTTGCGTTGATAGTTAGGTGCGGAGAACACATCCAACTACTCAGAACGCATCTCGAAGCCACGTCAGAAGACCGCGGCGCTCGGCGTGGCTGGCGCTCGGGACGCGAACGTCGATTTCGTAGGACTCTTCTCGGGCTGCGCTCTGCTCTTCGAGCTTCGCCGCACCGAACCGAACGAGCCCGACGCCAGCAGCGTATTGCGGCCCCTGCACGAGTTGGACGATCCCCTTGACCCCGACCGGAAAGCCAAGGCGCACGGGCATCCCAAGGATTTCTTCGGCAGCTTCGGTCATGCCTTCCATCAGCACTCCGCCACCCGTCAACACCGCACCCGAACTAATCTGCTCGATCAGGCCGGTCTCTTCCATGCGCCTGCGCACCTCGCTGAAGATCTCTTCAACCCGGGGCTCGATGATGTCGCTGAGCACCCGGCGCGCCACCCGGCGCGGCGCGTGACCCCCAACGCCGGGGACCTCGATCTCTTCGTCGTGCGCGACCATGCGTCCGAGCACGCAACCGAAGTTTCGCTTGAGGCGCTCCGCTTCGGCGACCGGGGTGCGTAGCCCAGCGGCGACGTCGCTCGTCACGTTGTTGCCACCCGCGGGGATCACGCTCGCGTGGGCGATGCCGCCCTCGACGTACTGGATCAGATCGGTCGTCCCGCCGCCCATGTCGATCACCGCGACGCCGATTTCTTTTTCGTCGTCGCTCACGACAGCGTCCGCGCTCGCAAGTGAACTCAGCGCCAGGTCGGCGATTTGGAGCTCCGCGCGCTCAACGCAGCGTATCGCGTTTTGAACGCAAGAGGTCGCGGCGGTAATCAGGTGCACGCGGGCCTGAAGCCGCACGCCGCCCATTCCCACCGGATCACGCACGCCGTCTTGATTGTCGACGATGTATTCGCGAGGCAGCGCGTGCAATATCATACGGTCGGCGTCGACCGGGATGGCCCGAGCGCCTTCGAGTACGCGCTCAAGATCGGCCCGCGTGACCTCTCGGCCAGCGATCGCGGCGACGCCCTCCGAGCTCTGGCTTCGGATGTGACTGCCGCCCACACCCAAATAGACGGTCCCAATTTCGACGCCCGCCATGGTCTGAGCCGCCTGAACCGCTTCGCGAATCGAGCGCACCGTCCACTCGATGTTGGAGACCACGCCCTTGCGCAGCCCCCTGCATGGGACGGTGCCAACGCCAAGGATCGTGATCCCTTCGGAATCGACTTCCCCGACCACTGCGGTGACTTTGGTGCTGCCTACGTCTAGGCCGACGACGATCTCGGAGGTGGAAAATGCTGACATATTCGACAGTTCCGTGCGGGCGGACCCCCAAGGGTCCATCGCCGCCGACGCTGCCATTTGCGAAACTTTTGGGCCAAGTTTTGGGCTCGCTTAGGGCCCAAAGAAAACCTGCGCCAAAACCCGCGCACGGCTGAGTCGCTCAGCGCATCCGGACCACGACCCGCTCGGGATGGGCCTCGTTGTCCAAGAATACGATCCCTGGGGTCTCACCGCGGGCGCGGACCTTGCCGATCACGCGCGCCGCCATCAGCAACTTCTGACGGAACGGTCCCTTGCCGAGCTCCAGGCTGATCCCGGCGCTACCCACGATGAGGCTGACCCCCCCGTCGGCGGCCAAGTGAATGCTCTCCGCAGCGAATGCCGGGGCCACGTCCGTGCGAGCGTACTTGCGCAAGATGTCGACGGCGATGGCCAGCCGTTCAATCGCCCGGGTGCGATCGGCGGCTAACTCTTCAGCAGAAACCCCGGTAATCATCGGGTAGTTGCTCTCGCTTGCGGCGTCGACCCCTTGGATCGGCCGCCCATCGCGAGTGATCAAGTAGAGCGAACCATCGATCACAGCGATGGCCTCGGCCGTGTGCTCAGTGACCGTAATGCGTAGCGTACTGGGGAGACGCCTCGTAATTTTGGCTGTGCCGATCCACGGGTTCTCAACGAGCCGATTTTCTGCCGCCGCAAGATCGAGCGCGAACAGGTTGTCGCCACGCGATGCGCCCGCCAGCCTGAGCAGCTGGTCCTCGTTGAAGCGGCGATTACCGTCGGCTTCCACCGCAACCAGCGCGAACCGGTCGCTCGTGACCGCGAAACGATACGCGCCGAAAGCGACGACCAGCGCGGAGCCCAACACCAGACACAAGCCGAACACCAACTTGAGCCCAGGCCAAAACCAGCGCCGCAGCCCCTGAGTTTGCCCGTCGCCTTCGCCCAGCTCGAGCTCAGACGCTCCAAGATCCTCGCTCGGCGCGTGAACATTCCCAGCGCCCGTGCGGGAATTCTTGGAGACGGCGCGGCTCATGCGCCCGTTGTCCCTAGCCCGCAGCGCCGCGGGCAAGTATTTCGCGCTCGAGCCTGGGGGGTAGGCTGGGTGTGATTCAAAGGCGTTGGCGGCCAATGGACCTGCGCGTTGAATCCCCCTCCCATCCCAGTTTGGTTGTACGTTGCACTAGCCGCGGCGTCAGCATTCGCCTTGGCGGGCCGACAGCTGTCGCGCAAACCCCGCTGGCGTAGGGGCGTATGCACCGGGTGGCCAGTATAGTAGCAATTGCGCAATTGCTACTATACTGGGAGATCACGGACCCGCTTGCCCGGAACGGACAGGGCTGCAGAGACGCCCCGAACCGAAGAATGGAGCTCCGTGAAGAGCGCAACCAGGAGCTGGTAGACCGGGCGCTGGGTCACCGCCCGATCGGCGGCGCGCCGGTTCCCTTTACGCCTAACCCGCGTCGCCCAGAGCCAATATCTCGCGCTCAATGAGCGGCAACAGCTTGTTGACGTCGCCCGCGCCGAGCGAGATCACAACGTCGCCGGGCCTCGCCAGTTGGGCGATCTGCCCAGCGAGCTCCCCACGATTGCCGGCATAGGTGACCGAGTGGTGCCCGTGCCTTCGTATGGACTCGACGAGCGCCTGTGAGTTAGCGCCCTCGATCGGGGCCTCGCCGGCGGCATACACGTCGACCAAGAACACCTGGTCTGCGAAGTTGAAGGCGCGTGAGAACTCTTCGAACAAGGCGCTAGTGCGGGTGTAGCGGTGCGGCTGAAAAGCGACGATGACTCGCTGCTGGTAGGCGCGCCGAGCGGCGGAGAGCGTCGCGACGATTTCAGCCGGGTGGTGGCCGTAGTCGTCGATCAGCGCGATGCCGTTCGGTTGACTCACCAACGTAAAGCGCCGAGCCACGCCGCTGAAGGTCGCAAGGGCTTCCTTCATCACGTCCAAGGGCACCTCCAGCTCATCGGCGATCGCGATCGCGGCGAGCGCGTTCAGCACATTGTGCGCCCCAGGCATGCGCAGCATGAACTCACCCAGGGGCTTTTCATGGTGATAGACGTCGAAGCTCGTGTGGAGGCCGTGAAAGCCCACGTTCTTAGCAGAGTAGTCTGCCTGCGGGCTCATGCCGTAGGTCACGTGGCGGCGCTGGATGCGAGGCAAAATTTCTTGGACGGTGGGGTGGTCCAAACACAACACGGCCAGTCCATAAAACGGGACCCTCAAAGCGAACTCGACGAAGGCGTCCTTCAGGGCATCGTAGGTCCCGTAGTGATCGAGATGCTCGGCATCGATATTTGTTATCGCCGCGATCGTGGGCTGCAGGCGCAAGAAAGAGCCGTCGCTTTCGTCCGCTTCGGCGACGAGCAAGTCGCCGGCTCCGAGCCGCGCGTTGGTGCCGAGCGCAGCCATGCGACCGCCTACGACCACGGTTGGATCTAGACCCGCCGCGCGCAGCACAGTCGCGACAAGCGAGGTCGTGGTGGTCTTCCCATGGGAACCAGCGAGCGCCACTCCGTACTTGAGCCGCATCAGCTCAGCGAGCATCTCAGCGCGCGCTATCACCGGCATGCCTGAGCGCAGCGCCTCCTGGATTTCTGGGTTGGTCCGGTCAATCGCGCTCGAGTAGACAACCACGTCAGCGCCGCGGACGTTCTCAGCGCGGTGGCCGATCTGAACGTTCACACCAAGCTGAGTCAGGCGATGAGTCGTCTCGCCTTCGCGCAGGTCGGATCCCGAGACGTCGAACTCCAGCGTCCGCAGTATTTCGGCGAGGCCACTCATGCCAATGCCGCCCACTCCAATGAAGTGAACGTGACGCACTCGACCGCGAAACATCAGTGCACCTCCGACGTCGCGTCGACGAGCTCTGAATTGATCCCAAACTCCGCGTCATCATCAGGGAGCTCGGCCTCGATCTGAGCCAGCTCGAGAAGGTCCGTCGCCACCACCTCAGCCGCCTCAGGTTTGCCGAGCTGCAGGGCCGCTTCCGCCATCATCTGTAAACGCTTAGGGTTCTGACCCAGCTCGTCGATTTCGCGCGCCAAGTGCTCCGCGGTCGCCTCGCCAGAGGGCACGCAGACCGCCGCATTGCTGCGCACCAAGCTGAGCGCGTTGAGACGCTGGTGGTCGCCAGAGGCGTGCGGATAGGGAATGAACAGCGCGGGCCGCCCGACGGCGCAAATCTCTGAAACGGCGGACGCCCCACAACGGCCCACCACGAGGTCGGCATCCCGCAGGGCCAAGGGCATATCTGAGATGAACGGCACCACCTGAACTTGGCGCCCCGCTCCGAGTTGCTCGTACAGGTTACGGACAGCGCCGTCGTGCCCCTTGCCCGCTTGGTGGGTCACGATCAAC
>JBDKJZ010000115.1:0-11769 GCA_039796375.1 Pseudomonadota bacterium | reverse complement strand
CCCACCCAAGGCGGCCTCGCGCTGGTGCGCAGCGAGGTTTCCCAACTCGGTAGCGCACCAGCCTGGCCTTGGGCCAGGCCGACTACTCCCAGCGCCGGCTGCCTCACCTAGAATGGCTACAACGCCAGCATTGTCGTGGCCCGCGTGGCCGGCAGCTTCGAGCAAACCGACACCTCACGCCTGAGCAGCGGTCCCTCGGCGAAGCCGGCGACCAGGCGCTGGTGCCGCCCAAGGCGGACGACAAGAACCGCCAGTTCGCACTGGACATCGCGCAGATCCTGGCGCAGACCGCGAGCACCGCGGGTGGGGTTCAGGTTGTGAAACGTGAAGACATGTCCATGAACAAGATACTCATCGTCGGCCATCCGCAGTCGGGATACCAAGAGGTCGAGCGCCTGCTGCGCGCCTGCGGAATGTCGCCCGCCCTTCCGTCTCGCCGCGAAGGTTTCTCGCCCAACCAGGTCAGTGAAACCCTGTGCAAGGCGCACAGCACACCGCCCTTGGAGCGCCTGGGGAATGACCGCGAAGTGCAACAGGTCGACGTGGCGCCGGTCTGGCAAAGCCTGGCGATGGACCTGATGCTCGGTAACATTGACCAGCCGCTTTGGGGCTGGGCCGATCCGAAGGCCGTGCACCTGCTGGAGTACTGGCTGAAGCTGGATCCGTCGCTCCATTTCATCCTGGTCTATGACCGGCCACACAGTGTCCTGACACGCATTGGTTTGCAGGAAGCCTCCAGCCTCACGCGTGAAGCGCTGCAACAACGGCTTGATGCATGGTCGGCCTACAACGCGGCAGTCCTGGGCTTCCATCTGCGCCACCCGGAGCGCTGCCTGCTGGTGCACAGCGAGCAGGTTCACCGATCGGCAGAAGCCTCTTTGCAGCAGGTACGCGCGCGCATCGATGCACCGTTGAACAAGCGTCTCGAAGGTCCAGAGGCCAGTATGTCGATGGAGATTATCACCGGGGTGAAAGACGGCCGGACCCTGTTGCAGACACCCTCGCCTGGCGATGAACCGCAACTTGACGCGTCGTCGCTGTCGATTCTTGTGGCCGGAGCCCTACTGAAGGACCAGTCAGGCAGCCTTTCGTTATACGAAGAACTGCAGGCAAGCGCGAACCTGCCCCTGGAAATCGAATTGGCCCAGGGCGAAGATCCCGGGCTGGGCATGGAAGCCTGGCTTTCCTTGGTGGCCCAACAAGAAAAGCTGCGAAACCAGCGGGAGCTCTCGCGCCAGTTGGCAGTCGGCCGCGATCGGGCTGAGAACCTGGCCCATGAGCGCGAGCGTCTGATCGAACAAGAGCGCCAGCTGCGAATGGCAGAACAGCAGGACATGGCACAACAGCTAGCCAGCCTGCAGCGGGAGAGCGCCCGGGTAGAGGAAACCCAGTCTCAACGCATTGAGGCATTTCTTCATCAAGAGAAGATGGCGAACGAGCGACTTGCCGCCGAGGAGGCGGCGAGGCAGCAAGCACTGCAACAACTCAGCGCCGTGACGGCAGAAGTTGAATCGCTGAAGGCCCAACCAGTCGCCCTAGAACCAGACCTCGCTCAGGCTGAAGAGAACGAACTGCTGTTGACACAATTGCATCAGGTGCAGGAAGAGTTGGAGCGGTACTACCTGGAAAACCAGCGACTCCAAATGAGCGCTGGCTCTGGTCCGACATCTGAACCTGTCACCAGCCAGCCACTCGCACTCTTCGGTGCGGCCGATCGAGTGAAGCAACAACTGAGCTATCGCTTGGGCTCCTGCATGATCAACAACAGCCGTAGTCTCGGTGGGTGGCTCCGCATGCCCTGGGCGCTGTTCCGTGAGGCACGCAGATACCGACGCGACAGGCAGCTTGCAAACGGGCGAAAGCTGCCGCCGCTCTCAGCGTACCGCGATGCCTCTGAGGCCCAACGCATCAAACAGCAACTCTCCTACCGCCTTGGACAGCTATTTATCACCAACAGCCGCAGTCCCTTGGGCTGGCTCCGTATGCCATTTGTGTTTCGGCAGGCAGTGCGACGCTTTCGCGAGCAACGCAGTGAGTGACCCTGTTTGACGTCTAGGTCCAAGCCCCCGAAGAATCGTAATGCAGAACCCTCACTCGCCAATCACTGGCTGTCTAGACCAACTTGAACTGTTGACCCCGCCCAGGCAGGTGGTGGTGATCGGCGCGGGAACTGGTCGCGGCCACTGGGTTCAATGGCTCATGCAGCGTGACTGCAAGAATGTTGTTCTGATCGAGGGGGAGGATGCTTCCTTCGCGGCCCTGCTGACAACCACAGCCAGCCGAGAAGGCTGGCTGCGTCGACAGGAAGTGGTGGCCGACCGTGCAGACTCGCACCGGTTTCACACGCTCAGTGTTTCCACTGAAAGCGGTCTGCTACCGCCGGAAGCGCTCCAGACTCTTTGGCCGAACTTGACTGTGCGCGAGGTAAAGCAGAAAGCGGCAGTGACGCTCTCTGAAGTGCTTGCGCTCCGGGACGCTCAGCCAGCCAACTGGCTGGTGATCGACTGTTGGCCCGCGCTGCCACTGCTGCGGACCCTCGACGAAGCCGCGCTGCTAGCACTTGATGTGGTCGTGCTGCGCACCTGGCTCGGAGCAACCCCACATTCATTGTTAGGCCAGCAGGACTTGAACGCTGAGTTGGAGATGTTGGGGTTCAAACAACTCGTGACGACCAGCGGGCGCCACCCAGAGATTGGTCATACCTTGATGTGGCGCGCGCGGCCGGTAACGGAGTCCAGCGTCACACCCAACTCACCTGACATCATCCAGCGAGCAGACGGACCGATGGCGGCACTAGACCCTGCCAACGACGTGCTAGGCGCGAACCGGGCGAACCTAAAGCTCGCTTTCGAATTATACCAAGCCGAAATCGCGAAGCTGCTCCCCCAGCTTGCAGAGCCGGCGGAGCAAAGGCAGCAGCCCCAGCGCGCGTTGGTCATGGCGGACCTAGAGACGCAGGTTGAAGGCCAGTCGTCGAGTTTATCAAAAGATGTAGTGCTGCAGGCGCTGCAAGATGCATTGTCGCAGTTGCACAGCAAGCAGCAAGAAACGATGAAAGAGACTGAGCACCGACTGCGCACTGACTGCAATAACATGTTGACCAACGCTGTGCGCCAGCTCGAGGCTTTCATCGGCATCCAGAATTTCATGGCCACAGGCGAGAGCCTGACAAAATTTCATGGGTGGCCCATCAGTCCTGACTTGGGTCTTTTCTTGTTGGAGAGAATAAAGACCTACTCTTACGACTTGATCATCGAGTTTGGCAGTGGAACGTCCACGCTTCTATTCGCCAAAGCGCTCTCGATGCAAACTCGAGATGGATGCGAACCAGAAAATTGGAAGAACCATCCGCTAACCAAGCGGCTGATGAGTTTCGAGCACGATGCGAAGTACCACGGTGACACTCACCGCCGACTTGGGTCCACTAGCGGTGCAGCGACCGCAGATCTTATTCACGCACCTCTTGTGGACTGGTGTGACGATACCGGCAGCTATCGCTTCTATGACTGTGACGCACCTCTTCGAGCAGTCTCGTCTTGTCTAGGAAGTGGAAAAGCTCGTATTCTTGTTTTGGTCGACGGTCCCCCTGGGAAAACCTGCGCCAAGGCGCGATACCCCGCGGTTCCCCACGTTTTCAGTCGACTTGGTCGTCATCACATCGACGTGGTGCTTGACGATGCAAACAGGTCGGACGAAAAAGCGGTCATTGAACTATGGCGAACCTTTTGGAGAACTCGCGGCGTACGATTCGAAGAATCCACTGTGGCACTTGAAAAAGGCCTGTACCTCGCAAGCACCTGAGTCCACCGACGATTTCGGTCATATGGGGAAACATCGACTGAATCCAAGTGAGGCAATCCACTTTCCGAACCTAGAACAATGAGCAACGGAAATTTCAAAAAAGCCAATGAATGTCTCCGTAACGGGCATTTTGGGGAGGCGCTTGGATACTATCGCCAGCTAATGATCGGTAGTAGTAGATTTCCCTACTATCCAACGAATGCAGCGCAAGCTGCTGAGGCTTTAGACGATCCGCTTCGGGCTGCGTGTCTCAAGCTACAAGCCTATTTGATTGATAGTGATCGAGCAGATCGCTTGGTTCTAGCAGCCACCGCTGCAGGTCAGATGAACCAAAAAAATGATAGCGAGTTAGTACTTGTAGTAGTCCCTGTATTTAATGCAGCCGAGACGCTCTCACAATCGATTCTATCGATACTGGAGCAAACATACGAGAACATCATCGTCATCGCGGTCGACGACAATAGCAGCGATGACAGCTACAGCATATTGATGGGGCTTGAGAGCACTCATCAGAACCTATACACCATTCGAAATGCAGAAAATGTAGGCGCATTTCGGAGCGCGAACTTGGCAATGTTCGTTGCAAGAAATATCGGGTTCGGTTTCTTCCTGAAGCACGATGCCGACGATTCAATGCTACCTGATAAAATTCAATCCCAAGTCAGAGCACTGCAAGAAAACCCATCCGCTCAATTCTGTACGACAGGGTACAGGCGGATAGACCCGACAACAAGAAATACTATAAACACCAAGCCCCGCGGCCACAATATGACGCTGTACCGGGCGTCGGTATTTGGGCATCTCGGATACTTTGATTCCTCAAGATTTGGTGCGGATAGCGAGTACCTTGAGCGGGCTTTGGCGAAATTCGGTCCAGGCGTAGAGTGTCATGTCGCAGATCTATTGACGATAGCCCACGCATCGCCGCAAAGCCTAACAGCTCAAATTCCATTGGGCTCAGACAGAAGGCTTGAATACCAGACGGCTTACCGCGCCAAGCACGCAGCCATGCGTATGCGCTCGGACTTCAGACGGGCGTCCGATGTGCATGATGCCTATGTCCGAATAGTCCGAAGCACCAAGCCAGTGATATGTGGGATCGCGACGCTACTGAACAGAAAAGACGCACTAAGAGACACCGTCGAGTCCATACTCCCTCAGGTTGACAAGCTGATCGTCTATCAGAACGGGTACAGAGAGACGTTTGATTTCTTAACTTCTCCTAAAGTTGAAGTTATTAGCTCTCTAGACACCGGTATTGATATGGGTGATGCGGGCAAGTTCTATAGACTCGGAGAGTATCATGATGCTTTCTATTTCTCCATTGATGATGACCTGATTTATCCCCAAGACTACGTTGATCATCTCCTAGATATTCTCGTTCAACACGATGAGAGAGTGATTGTCAGCGCCCATGGACGCGTCATGGTGCGTTCACCAAAGTCGTACTACAAAGATAAGATCAAGGTTTTTCATTTCGAAGAATCTGTTGAGTTGACTTCGCCCTGCCACTTTGGCGGCACAGGCGTGATGGCGTTCAGCACTACATGCGTCAAGATCGACTTCTCCGATTTTAAGTTCCCCAACATGGCAGATGTCTGGATGGGATTACATGCAAGAGCGCATAACATCCCAATTCTTGTAGCCCGCCACCCCGCGGGCTGGATGCGCCACAGCGATAAGTTCGACGTTGATACAACAATTTTTAGGACGAATGAGAGCAGTCCTGCAACGGAGCACTCGAACAAGTTAGTTGAGGCGCTCGACTTTTCCCTCATCAATACAAGCTCCGGGTCTCCCCGCGTTCAGCGACAAGCGAAAGTAATCAAGTTTAAGAGAGCCAGTCATCTAATATCAACTGACTTCCTAATTACGGTTGCAATACCGACCTTTAACAGGCCGGAAATGCTAGCTCGACTTGTTGCCCAACTTGATGAGGCAGCTAAATGTTTCCGAGTCAGACTCGTGATATTTGACGATGGCAGCAATCCCCCGGTCGAAAAGTCTAGACTCACCGGCACGCACTTCGAATCTGTTGAGATTTTTAGATACGAGAACCACGGTAAAAAGAAATATTGGCAACTTGTAAATATTATATTCGATAAGTTGTCGACCATCGCTTCAGAGTACTATGTGTATCTGGGAGATGACCTCGAGGTTGCCCCTGAATTCTTTAGTCAGGTGGTTTTTAACTGGGTCAGCATCAAAGATCCCCAAAAGGTCTCATTGAATCTGTTGCGAGATGCGCGTCTAAAGTCTTGGACAAACTTCGAAAGAATAGATGTGAAGTTTGGTGACTTCGCAGTTTCCAGAACCCAATGGTTGGATATGATTATGGTGTTTGATCGAAGACTGCTCGAGTACAGGCTTGAGCCTGTTCCCGCCACGCGCTGGAGCAACAATCCGCTGCTTTCCTCCGGAGTCGGCGCCCAGCTATCATCACGCTTAAACGACCTTGGATTCAGTATGTATCAAGTTATGTCAAGCCTAGTGCGACACGAGGACCACGAAAGTCAGATGAATCCTGAAGAGCGGAGGATCAATCCTCTGACTGACGTGACCCGATCTCATTCCATTCCTGTGTCTAAGTAGATGCTACAAAATAAGTTGAACAATAATATGAATTCGAGCTCAGTCGCGGTTATCGGTTTGGGCTATGTCGGCTTGCCACTTGTGGTTGAATTTGGGAAACAAATCAGAACCATTGGATTCGACATATCAACGAGCAAGGTGGAGAGTTGCCGTCGGGGCGAGGATCCGTCACATGAGCTCACAAACGAGCAGATGCGGTCATCAATACATGCTGTTTACGTTGATGATCCCTTGGCTTTGGCAGAGGCCGACTTCATCGTCGTAGCCGTTCCTACGCCTGTCGACGATGCCAAGAAGCCCGATTTCTCGCCACTCATCAGCGCATCGGTTTGCGTTGGTCGGCATATGAAGAGGGGGGCAATCGTGGTCTATGAATCGACCGTTTACCCCGGCGCAACTGAGGAGATTTGTATCCCTGTGCTTGAGCGCGAGTCGGGCTTGAAGTGGAAGCAGGATTTTTTCGTAGGCTATAGCCCGGAGCGCATCAATCCTGGGGACCGGGAGCGCACGTTGACAAAAGTCTTGAAGATTGTGGCCGGCGATACGCAAGGAACGCTCGAAAGAGTCGCGGCCCTCTACGAACGAATCGTGGAGCCGGGGGTTCACCGGGCCAGTTCGATTAAAGTCGCGGAAGCCGCGAAGGTCATTGAGAACACCCAGCGCGATCTCAACATCGCACTGATGAACGAACTGGCGATCATCTTTAACAAACTAGGGATTGACACAACAGAGGTTGTGGAAGCTGCCGGTACGAAGTGGAACTTTCTGAAGTTCAAGCCTGGCCTCGTCGGTGGTCACTGCATCGGTGTGGACCCGTATTACCTGACGCACAAGGCGGAAATGGTGGGTTATCACCCTCAGGTGATTCTCGCTGGTCGGCGCATCAATGACGGCATGGGCAAGTACATCGCCGAACAGACGGTCAAGCAGATGATTGCTACTGGACACCAGATAAGAGGCTCGAAGGTAAATGTGCTTGGTCTTACCTTTAAGGAGAACTGCGCCGACTTGCGCAACAGCAAGGTCATTGATGTCATCCGGGAACTAGAAAGCTATGGGGTGGAGGTGGCAGTCACCGATCCCCATGCCAACGCGGATGAGGCCATGCACGAATACGGTGTGGCGTTGCAGCCTTGGGAAAGCATGTCCCAGGGGGGGGCCTTGTTGGCTGCCGTGGCTCATAGCGAGTACGCGCAGCTCTCGATGGCCGAGTTGACGTCCAAGCTGAGCCCCGGAGGGACGTTCATTGACGTTAAGTCCGTCTTTGACCACGCCAGCCTGAGTGCTGCGGGGTTCAACGTGTGGCGTCTCTAAGTTCAGGCTGCTGAGCGGCGGGGCTTAACGGAGCAAAGGGGATCTGCTGGTGTGACTCGATTCGCAGCGTTTGGTGAGCTATTCGGCAGTCATAGAAAGGACGCAAAGCGGTTGGCTCAACAGGCTGCCGAGCAGGCGGCTAGCGGTTACCCTGAGGCGGCCGAGGCCTTGTTGGATCAAGGGTTTGCCAACGAAGCTCAGAAGTACGAGAGCGACCTTTGGCTGCTCAAGTGCAACCTTCAAGCCCGCGAACCCGAAGCAAAGCTGGCTTGTCTGAACGCCTGCTTAGCTTTGCACGCTCTGCCGCTTCTTGCAGCAAGGCATGGGCACTTACCGCCTGCTGCGACCAACCTCAGGGCGGCCTCGCCGATTGAGCATACGAAGTCGGGACCCATCGTCACGGTGCTGATGACGACGTACAACAGCGAAGCACGTGTCCAAGCGGCCATTGCATCGGTACTTGCTCAGTCTTGGACGTCGATCCAGCTGATCGTTGTCGATGACGCCAGCATTGACGGCACCGTTGACATCGTAGAAGCAATTGCGCGCGTCGACGAGCGGGTCAGGCTTATTCGACTCTCAAGCAACACGGGAACTTATGCTGCCAAGTGCATCGGCCTGCAGCATGCGGTGGGCGACTTCGTCACGTGCCACGACTCTGATGATTGGTCGCATCCTCTGAAGATTGAACGACAGGTGGTGCCGCTGCTGGAAAGTAGCTCATTGGTGGCCACCACGTCCTGCATGGTGAGGGTCACCGATGAGGGGGAGTTCGTCGCGCGCAATGTGTACCCGCTGATGCGATTGAATCCGTCGTCGACTATGTTTCGTCGAGACCGCGTCCTGGTCGAGGTTGGCTCCTGGGACGTGGTTCGTACTGGCGCAGACAGCGAGTTTCTCGAACGGCTGCGGGTGAGCTTTGGCGAAAAGTCAGTACACCGAGTGCGGCAACCACTTTCTCTGGGCAGCCATCGGGCGGACTCTCTGATGAATGGGGCAGCGACTGGCTATGACGTCGATGGAAAATCACCCGCCAGAGCAGTTTACATGCAAGCTTGGAAGCAATGGCATCTCGAATCGCGCCACAGCGCAATCAGGCTGTTCATCCCTACGGACCCCCTGCGAGCAGTGAATGAGCGTTCGTTTCCCGCTCCGTCATCCATCGAAGTCGACGCTGAGCTATTAGCCAAGAACGTGAAAGAAGCAGGTTCGTCGGATTTCGGCAAGCACCTGCTCCAAGCGTGCCGTTGGGCGGTTCGTTCCCAACAGATTGCATCTATTCCGACCCTTGGTTTGCTGATGGGCGGTGAGGTTTTCAGGTTGCGGTGGTGGCAACGTCCAGAACGAGTTGCCGGATTGCTCGTCTGGGGGCGTAAGCCCAGTGCCATCCGAGCCCTGCGATTGACTAGGTCACTCAAAACACCGGTGCAGTATCTTGAAGACGGGTTCCTCCGCTCCTTCTACCCCGGCCAGCAACACCCCCCGCTCTCCTTGGTGGTTGACGACACCGGCATCTACTACGACAGCACCCGTCCCAGCGCCATCGAGCGTCTGCTTGAGAGCCCTGAAGACCTGCTGGCCAACGGTGTGGCTAATGACGTAGTGCGGGCCCGCGCCCTGGTGGCCGAACACGGCCTGAGCAAATACAACCACGCGCCGCCGCTGGCCCAGGTACAGGCGGTGCTGGGCCGGCCTTTGTTGCGCACCAGCGACACCGAACGTGTGCTGGTGGTGGACCAGACGGCGGGTGACATGAGCATTGCGCTGGGTGGTGCGAGTGCGCAGACGTTTGCCGACATGCTGGCAGCAGCGCTGGCCGCTTTCCCGCGTGCAACCGTGTACGTGAAGACTCACCCCGAAACCGCTTCGGGCCGCAAGGGCGGGCACTATGCCACCCTGGCTGACGGTGAGCGCGTGGTGGTGCTGCGCGAGACCATCGAGCCGCTGAGCTTGCTGCGGCAGATGGACTGTGTGTATGTCGTCAGCTCCACGCTGGGCTTTGAGGCTTTGCTCGCGGGCAAAACGGTGCACTGCTTCGGGCTGCCGTGGTACGCGGGCTGGGGTGCGACGGTGGATATGCTGCGCTGCGAAAGGCGCACGCGCACTCGCACGGTGGACGAGCTGTTTGCCGCGGGGTACCTGCGCTACGCGCGCTACGTAAATCCCGAAACGCACGAGCGCGGCAGCATTTTCGACGTGATCGAATGGCTGGCGCGTCAGCGCCGCATGGCGGGTTTGCTCGGAGGGCCGCATGGCTGACGCTGGGGCGCCCGCCTGGCTGGGCCAGCGCCTCATCGGGGTGGGCTTTCGGCGCTGGAAACAAGCGCACCTGCAGCCGCTGCTGTCGTTGCAGCTGGGGCGTGTGGTGTTTGTGCCCGATGCGGCTGGTGCCTCCGCCCTGCAGCCTTCGGGGGCCGATGCCCTGGTGTTTTGGGGCGCGACCCCACCGCCCGGCATCTCCGCGCTGGCGCAGCGCAGCGGTGCCAAGCTGGTGCGGGTTGAGGACGGTTTTGTGCGTTCGGTCGGCTTGGGGTCAGACCTGATTCCTCCGCTCTCGCTGGTGCTCGATACGCAGGGCATCTACTTCGACCCGACCCGGCCGAGCGCGCTTGAGACCTTGCTCAACACCGCTGCCTTCAGCGCCGACGAACTGGCTGACGCGGCGCGGGTGCGGGCTTTCATGGTCGAGCACGGCATCACCAAATACAACCACGAGCCGCGCGGTGTGGCGCGGTGGCCGAGCGCGGGGCAACGGGTGGTGCTCGTGACGGGGCAGGTGGAAGACGACGCGTCCATCCGCCTGGGTTGTACGGGCGTGAACACCAACGCCGGCCTGCTGCAAGCGGCGCGTGCTGCCTGCCCGGGTGCGTTCATCGTCTACAAGCCCCACCCTGACGTGGCCAGCGGCAACCGGCGTGGGCGTCTGAGCCTGACGGATGCTGCCCGCTGGGCCGATCACGTGGAGCCCACGCTCAGCGTGGTGAGCTGCATCGACGCTTGCGACGAGTTGCACACGCTGACGTCGCTTGCGGGGTTCGACGCCTTGCTGCGCGGCAAGCGCGTTACTACGCACGGGCAGCCGTTCTACGCTGGCTGGGGCCTGACGCGCGACCTGGCCACCGACGGCGTGGCCTTGGCCCGGCGGCAGCGCCGCCTTTCGCTGGACGAGCTGGTGGCGGGCACGCTGCTGCGCTACCCCATCTACTGGGACTGGCAACTGCGCGGCTACACATCCTGCATGGCGGTGCTGCGCCAGCTGGCTACCACCCGCGATGCGTTAGTGGAGAGCGGCGGGCTAGACCAGCTGCGCACCGGCTGGCTGCGCCGCCAGGGCCGCAAGGCGCGCTCGCTGTTCGAGGCGTGGCGCACGAGCACTGGCTAAGCCTGATCGACACACGCTGCGTCAGCCCGACCCATCTCGTCGGCGGCCCGTGGCTCTGGCGCGAGGAGCTATCAAGGTATCAAGGTGCCACTTAACGGTCTTGTGAAAACTGGAGGTATGGTCTTGTTTCGGCGTTCCACCGTAACCGCTGCATCAAACCCATCTCGTAGCCTCGCTGTGGCCCTGGCACGACGCGGGGATGAGGCGTTTGTACACAGAAGTTGATCGCGATCGATTGTTCGCAGAGGTGTCGAGGTCGGGCCAGTCGCTCGCGCAGTGCGCGAAGCGCCAAGGGATCAGCGTGTCGACGGCACACGCTTGGTCGCATGCGCGCCGCGCGGGACGAGGCGTCACGTTCGCGCGGGTAGTTCCGGAGAGCGAAGAGGTGAGCTCGGCGAGCACCGGCACTGTCACGCTTAGGGTGGGTCAGGTGCAAGTCGATGTTCGACGGGACTTCGATGCGGCACTACTACGAGCAGTAGTTGAAGCCCTAGGCGGCAAGCAGTGATCCCGCACGGCCTTCGCATCTACGTGGCGCTTGAACCGGTCGACATGCGACTCGGGTATGAGCGACTTGGGGGTCTTGTGCGCGAGAAGATGGCGATGGATCCGCGCGCACGCTCGTTGTTCGCGTTCGTCGGAAAGCGTGGACAGACGATGAAGATCCTGACCTGGGACGG
>JBDKJZ010000114.1:0-11771 GCA_039796375.1 Pseudomonadota bacterium | reverse complement strand
TGGATCGTGACCACAAATTCCGCACCGACTGGGGAGTTGTCGCGAACAAAAACTTGTCCCTGGTGCCCTTCGACCAGCCGCTTGACGATCGAGAGGCCGAGGCCCGTCCCCCCAGACTGGCGGGTGGTGCCCGAGTCCACCTGATAGAAGGCATCGAACACCTTCTCTTTCGCCTCATCGGGAACCCCGATCCCAGTGTCGGACACCGTGATTCTGGCTGCCGGCTGCTGCGCAGCCAATAGCACCATGCCTTCACTGCTGTCCAGCGTAGGGTCCATGTGAGTCATCTCCACGCGGATCGTGACGCGGCCGTGCTCGGGCGTGAACTTCAGCGCGTTGTCGCACAGGTTGGTGAGTATCTGCCGGAGACGAGTGGCGTCCCCCACCAGCCTGGGCAGGCCCGGATCGACCTCGCCAACAACCGTGACGTGCTTGCGCAGCGCCATTGGAACAAGCGTTTGCAGGACGTCAGCGACCAGCAAGTCCAAGGCAACCTCGGTCCTGCGCATCGCCAGGGTGCCGCTCTCCAGTTTAGAAAGGTCGAGTAGGCCGCTGATCAGTTCAAGCAGCTGAATCCCCTTCTCGTGAATCGTAGTGACAAACTCTTTCTGCTCCCCCGTTAGTTCCCCGGCGATCCCCTCCGCCAACATTTCGCTGTAGCCAATAATCGAGGTCAGCGGCGTGCGGAGCTCGTGAGAGACAGTCGCCAAGAAATTGCTTTTGAGCTGATCGAGCTCCTTCAGCCGATCGTAGGCTTCCTGCAACCGCCCGTTTTTTTCTTCCAGGTCGCGGAAGCTTTCGCGGACACTGGCTAGGTGCATGCTGCTGGTGAGCAGGGCCTTATGACCGCTGAACAGGATCAAGTCGAGAGAACGCTCCAAGTGCCGAGCGATCTGGGCGACGGTTTCGTTTTTCGCGCGCGGGACTCGCGCCAAGTGACGTTTGACTGCTTCAGGATCCACGCCATATATCTCGAAGAGTTCACGCGGAACCGACTTCACCGTCGGCGGGAGGAATGGCCCCAGGACGAAGCGACCGATACGTCGACCATCGAGGCAAATCGCGGCGATGCGGTACTCAACCCCTGTGGCGCACGCGCAGTCCTGATCCACCCCGGGTTGGGGCTCGGCGCTCTTCACTCGCTGAATCACTTCGGCGACGAGCTTGCGCCCGTCTGGAAAACCATTGAGATAGGTGTAGAGTTCCGGCTCGGCGGCAGCCTCGGCCATCAGCCCTTCGCTGTCGCTGAACACCCGCAGCGGCACGCGGAACAGCTCATAGAAGGACGCGACCATTTCCTTCAGAGCACCGCGATCCACCAGTTCTTCCAGGGAAGCCCCGGAACCAAGGGTCAGGTCGTCGAAGCTGGGTACGTTCTTGCTCACGAATTCTCCATCTTCTTGAACTGATTGGTTCCACCGACACACGCTCCGAGCATCTGCTCAACGGTGCCCCGGTTGCCGAGCTTCTCACACACGTCGGCGAGAAACGCTCGACCATCAATTCCGAACTTCTTGCTGAGTTGATGCTCCGCTTCCAGACGCGCCCAGGTCAGATTCAAGAGTCCGATGAAAGACTCGACGACGCCGTGACCCTTGGTGGCGACCGCCAGGTACACCGGCTCTTTGCCCTGCGAAGCCAGCTTCGCGATATCGGGTTCGCTGCGAACATTCGGCATGTCGCGCTTGTTGAACTGGATGACCAGGGGCATCTCTTTCAGAGCTATGCCGTTCGCTTTGAGGTTGTCTTTCAAGTCGATGAACGAGTCAGCGTTGTGCTGGGTTTCTTCAATTTGAGAGTCAGCGACGAACACGACACCGTCGGCGCCCTGGACGACCAAGCGACGGGTCGATGAGTGGATCACCTGACCTGGAACAGTAAACACCTTGAGTCGCACCGACACTTCGCCCTTGCCCTTGAACGTCAAAGGCAAGAGGTCGAAGAATAGGGTCCGATCATCCTTGGTCTCAAGCGTCATCAGGCGCCCCGCTGCGCTGCCGTCGGTGGCCTCATGCAACGCTTGAAGGTTGGTCGTCTTACCGCTCAGTGCGGGGCCGTAGTACACGAGCTTCACGGTGAGCTCACGCGCCAAAAAGTCTAGTTGCACGGGGAGAGTCCGATCAGCAAGGTCGCCTGCTTGAGCCAGTCAGCGTTGATCACGAGTCGCTGAGCGTAGCTCAAAGCTTGACCAATTCAAAAACAAGGTGACACGACGCTGGTGACCTACACCGCGAAGGGCGACTGGTCAGCGTGCGCACCGGACAGGCGGGAGGGCTCGCTGCACTGGAGCGTACCGGAACCCACACTGCTTCCGCAGCGCGATTATCCCGCGCTCTCTGAGTTCAATCGCCAGCGCGCGCGTGCATCTTGAATAGCTTCATGAACTCGGGAGCGCGCGGGCCCACCCACCAAAGCCCGGCGCTCGACCGCGCTCCGCGGATCCAGGGCGGAGCTGACGTCCAGCTCAGCGAGCCTCGGGTGGTTAGCTGCGAGTTCCGCTTTGGACAAGTCGGCTAACTGCACGCCACGCTCCTCTGCCAGCCGGACGAGCTGTCCCACGACGTGATGAGCGTCGCGAAACGGAACCCCGTCAGTCACAAGCAGATCCGCCAGATCGGTGGCACAAAGGTGGCCCTTCTCGAGAGCCCCCTCTAGCCTGGCTTGATTGAAGGTCGCTGTTCTGATCGCCCCCGCCAGGGCGCGAACACTCTGAAGCGCGGCTTCGAACGCGTCGAAAATCGGCAGCTTGTCCTCCTGGAGGTCTCGGCCGTAGCCGAAGCAGAGGCTCTTTTCGAGCACGAGCAGCGTGGTCGCCGCGCCCACCAGTCTTGCGGCCTTGCCGCGCACCAGCTCCGCCACGTCCGGGTTCTTCTTCTGCGGCATCATCGAGCTGCTCGTCGAGAACTGGTCGCTCAGTGAGATGAACCCGAACTCAACCGAAGACCACAGCACAATTTCTTCGCCGATGCGCGACAGGTGCACGCCCAATATCGCGAGGGCGGAGAGCGCCTCCATCGCGAAGTCACGCGTGGCCGTGGCGTCCAATGAGTTGCGCGTTGGGCGGTCAAAGCCGAGCTCTTGCGCCACCCACTCACGGTCGAGCGGAAAGCCGGTGCCGGCGGCCGCGCCGGCGCCCAAGGGACACTCGTTCAGGCGCCGACGCGCATCTCGGATCCGTTCCAGGTCGCGGAACAACAGCTCCTGCCAGGCCATGAGGTGGTGGGACAACCGACTTGGCTGCCCACGTTGCAGGTGGGTGTAGGCTGGCATCAGGACGTCCAAGTTCGACGCCGCCTGCTCGATCACCGCTTCTGCGAGCAGCCGCAGGGCGACCTCACATTCGTCCAGGCGACCACGTACCCAGAGCCTGAGATCGGTGGCGACCTGGTCGTTTCGCGAGCGGCCCGTGTGGAGCTTGCCGCCAACAGGGCCGACGAGTTCCGTCAGTCGAGACTCGATGTTCATGTGGACGTCTTCTTTCGCGCGATCCCAGACCATCGTCCCTGCCAGGATCTCGGCGGCGACGGCGTCTAGCCCAGCCGCGAGCGTCTCCGCTTCCTGATCGCTAATGACTTTCGCGCGGGCTAAGCCACGAGCGTGCGCCTTCGAACCCCGAATATCCTCTTCCCAAAGGCGCCAGTCGACGTCGACGCTTTGGTTGAGGTCCAACATCGCCTGATCAACGGCTCCAGGCAAACGGCCACCACGTGCTGTACTCATGACAATACTCCAGCCAAGACGCCCGCTTCCAGTTCAGCCAGGCGCTTGAGAAAACGGCGATAGTCCCGCGCGGGCTGCTGGCCCTCGGGGGTACGCATCGCAAAATCGGTGATTCGTGTAGTTGCGAAGCGTAAACACGCCACAGCACCTTCGATGGGCAAGTGCTCAAGTTCGAGAGCCGTGAGAGCTCGAACAGACTGATAACCCGCGATCATCGCCCGCGCCTTTTCCTGCGCGAGTTCGCCCAGGTAGCACCACGACAAAACGCACACCATCAAGTCGTAGACGAAGGCTCCGTAACAAGCGCTCTCGAAGTCCAGCAACGCCGCGATCTCGTCGGACGGGGTGGCGCCCGGTCCCAGCGCTCCGAGCGGCTTCCAAAGCACGTTGTCTCGAAACAAGTCCCCGTGGATCAGCCCCGAGGGCAGTCCTGTGCTTCGCTTCGCGAGGGTTAGAGTCAGGCGTTCGCGAATGTGCTTTACGTCCGCCGCAAACCTGGGGCCGCTCGCCTCGATGGTCTCGAGCCTCGTGAACAAGTCGTTCACCCCAAACCGCCCCTCCGGCACATTCGATAGCTGCTCACTCGCCAAATGGACCCGAGCGAGCGTCTGGCCGAGCACCCGGGCCTTCGATTCGCTGACCCAAGCGTTGCACAGATGCAGGCCGTCGATCCATGGGTAGAAGCTCAGTGGTTTGCCGGCATGCAAGACCAGTGGGTCGCCCTCAGGCCGTCTCAAGGGCAGCGTCGTGGGGAGCCCAAGTGCCGCGAGCTCGCAAAGGAGCTGCAGCTCCGCGCGAGCGCCGGCTGCTCCTTGCTCCTCGTAGATTCGAGCGAACACCCGGAGAGCACCGCTGCAACGCAGCCGAAAGTTAGAGTTCACGGAGCCGGCGTCGAGCGGGTCGACGGCGGTGACATCTAGGCCGAATTGCCGCCCGTAGCGTTGGGCGTCCGCCAAGCTAAGTCCGGTGAGTTGAGGCATGGGGCGTTTGTCTCCGACCACGGCCGGCGAGGTCAAGGCTGTTGAGTCCGAGCCGCTCGATTAGCCGAGGTGAGCGCAGTTCTCGCGCCAATGGTGACCCCCCCATGGTGACGCGGCCGGTGATAACGATTGTGGGTTTGTAGCCACCGCACTACTCTGCTGAGGTTTCCCCTAGATGCCCGAGATTTTCGGAAATACCGCAGGATTGTCGGCGCGAAGTCGGCAGACACTCGAACGGATCTACCGGCGCCGAGTCCCGCTTGAGCACATTCTAACGCCGGAGCTCGCGCGATCGCTCTGCGACGCTTCAAAAGAAACCCACCGACAGGTCGGCGCGCTCGTACATCGTTCTGGCACGATCGAATGGGTGCTCGTTGGAAGCGCGACTGGGCTCATGTTGCCGGACATCGGACGCCTTCGTGCGGCCCATGGGCGCTTTCGGGCGCTTCGCTTGGTCCACACGCATCTCTACGGAGAGCCGCTCAACCGAGACGACTTGGTCGATCTCACCCGCCTTCGCCTGGATCTCGTGTGCGCGCTTCAGATGAGCCCGCAGGGAGACCCGCGCACAGTGAGCTGGGCGTATAACATTCCAGAACGCGACCAGGGTGAGGTGCAGGGTCTGCCCTACGAAATTGGCGGCCCTGTACCCTTCGGACGGCCGTTGCCCGATTTTGGCCAGCTCATCTCCTCGCTTGAGGATGAGTTCGCGCGCCTCTCTCATGTTCACGAGGTCGAGCAGGAACGCGCGATATTGATACACGCCGGAACCAAAGCGGGTGCCAACGCTCTCCACAAGGCCAACGCGAGCATGCGTGAACTGCAGAGCCTGGCGCACACCGCAGGGGTCCGAGTCGTGGACACCGTGCTACAACTCAGGGACCGCGTCGACCCTAAGCTGGTGCTCGGAAAAGGCAAGCTCGAAGAGGTCGTCATGCGGGCCATCGATCTGGACGCGAACTTGCTGATTTTTGATCGCGAGCTCAGCCCCGCCCAGTCGAGCGGCATCGCTGCGCAGACCGATTTGCACGTGATCGACCGCGCGCAACTGATCTTGGACATCTTCGCGCAGCGCGCCGAAACCAAAGACGGCAAGCTGCAAGTCGAGCTTGCGCAGCTGAAGTACCGACTTCCGAGACTGGGTCTCAAAGACGACGCGCTGAGCCGCCTCACTGGGGGCATCGGAGGTCGCGGCCCAGGCGAAACAAAGCTCGAGATCGGGCGGCGCCGAGCCCGCGAGCGGGTGACACGCCTTGAACGCGAGCTCAAGGTCTTGGGCAAACAACGGGCTGAGCGACGGCGACGGCGAAGCACCGGCGACGCACCCGTCCTGGCGATCGTCGGGTACACCAACGCGGGCAAGAGCACACTGCTCAACACGCTGACCGGCGCAGGGGTGCTCGCCGAAGACAAGCTGTTTGCGACCTTGGACACGCGAGCACGCCAGCTCATGCTTCCGGACGGTCGCCTCGCCGTGTTGGCGGACACCGTGGGTTTCATCCGCGAGATGCCCAAGGATCTATTCACCGCCTTCAAGGCGACCTTCGAAGAGGCGGCTGACGCTGACTTGCTGATCGAAGTCATCGACGCCAGCAACCCCGAAGGCGACGAGCACATCGCGACCACCGACGCGCTACTGCGACAGCTGGGCTTGGACGCTCTCCCTCGCCTGATCGTCATGAACAAGCTCGACCTGCTCTCGGAGCAAGAGCAGGCAGTGATCCGCCAGGATCCGCGGGTGGTCGGTATCTCTGCAAGCCAGCGCGAGAGTGCGCGCTTGTTGCTCGATCGAATCGTCCAGGTGCTTGCTGAGCACGCCGAGGCAGCGCTGGCGTTTGACCCCAACTGGGAGGCGGGAGCTGGAACCTATGCGCTGGAACCGGACGACCTCGGCAATCCTTGGCCGCCAGAGGATGAAGACGATGAACACGACCGGCTCGAGGAGTGAGTCCGTGACAGGCGCGCGGCGTCGAGGTCCGTGACGGGGCTTTCGAGTGTTTTTGCGCAACCCGACTAGCCGCACGCCGAGCAAAGTGAGTGCCTGCCGGTAGACGCCTCTCCTGCCTGATCCTGTTGTTCGGAGTTCTCTCCTTAGGTTGCCAAGACGCCTTTGGGGAGGCTAAGACCGCGTACGATGAGGCCCGGTACGCAGACGCGGCGGTCGTTTTTCGGACCGTTGCTGCCTCCGAGCTGAGCCCCAAGGAACGAGCGCAGCTGGACCTCTACTCTGGCTTGACCGATCTGGCGCTCGGAGATCTCGGTCGAGCCCTTCCCAAGCTTAACCGGGCGCGCGAGTGGTTCGAGCAGCACCCCGAGCATCTAACGCCTACTGCGCAAGGGCGACTGCTAAGCGCCTGGTCTGCCGTTGGCAGGATGCCAGGTGAGGCGCTGCGCCCCTAGCTCTGTGTGACTGCCTGGGACACACGAGTCATGACCCCCCGGATCGCAGCTGCCAGGGCGATGCGGGCGGAGGCGGGGTCGTAGCTGCCCTCATCGTGAACACTAGCCGCCCCTTTGAGGATGGACTGGATCGCTCCGCCATCAGCGTCGCGCAAGATCGCGGAGACGACGCAGGAGGTCTCGATGTTCTTTCCAGACCGCAGTGTCCTGAGCTCTAGCAGGGTCGTAGCAAGCACAAATGAACGCTGCGATGAACTCCGTACCTGGCTCCGTTCTAGTTGTCGGAATTCCGCGACAATGACCTGCTCGAAGGTTTGTTTCACCAGCGTCGGGCGTCCGCCCTCGGCCTGGCTTGAGACGCTGATCTCCCCGAGCGAAACGAATGCCGCCCCAGCCTGTGCGCGTGATGTTCGGGGAAGAAATGCCAGGTTGAGCAGCAGAAGGGCCAAGATCTGGACTTTGCGACGCATCGACTGCGAAGGATCAGCGAGCGTCAGCCCCGGGGCCAACTTTGGCGCTGACGCACTGCGCCCGTGAGACTCACGGCGCTAGTGGATCGTACTGCTCGCCCGAGGCTCACTGCGTTCCTGCGACGACGCGCTCCGCGCCGATCACCTCGTCCCACGCTGTTTCGTGGCCGTCGTAGTGCACCTTGAAACGCTCGGCGTCGACGACTTCAATAATCGTCGCCTTATAGACGGAGCCCTGCCAGGAAACCTTCACCCGAGCCCCCACCTTGTAGGGGCTAACTGCGCCTTTGGTCTCTTGCTTCTTCAAGCCCATTGCCTGGGCCACGCGATCACAGAGCGGCGGCGGAGTCTGCGGGGGCTCAGTGAGGCGGGACTTGATGCGATCAAACGGCACCTCCGCGTCCCAGCGCGTTTCATAGCCGTCAAAGTGCACGCGATAGCGCGTTCGGCCCTTGCGATCGAGAACGTAAGCCGGGTACTCCCCCTCGCACCACTCGACGAGCACGAAATCGCCGACGCGATAGCTGTCCTGGCATCCTAAGAGCAGAAACGCGAGAGCCAGCACGCCGCAAACTGAGTTCTTCAAGTTTCCCCCGCGGAGGTCGCCTGGGGTGTCCAGCCTGCTCGACCGAGCGGCAGGGTTCCGGCTTCTATTTCGCTGTCCAGCAAGCGCCGGGTGCGGCGAAAGGCATATTCAAGGATCGCGCGCCGCGCCCCGAAACCCGCCGGGTTGTGCATGAACAGCTCGCCATCACCCGCGTCCGGCTCGACGAGCACGATGTTGACGTCGGTCTCTCTCCGAACGCGCTCGATAGACAAATGGAGCAGGCCCTGCAGCTTGATGCGGTTAGCTTGGTGCGAAACCCACATGGCGCCCTTGTCGCGCACGCTGGGGCGCACTCCGTGCCCGGTAGGTACGCGCCGCACGTTGAGGGGGACGAGAGGATTGATCACGACGATGATCTTGGCTCCCATAGCGACGGCCACCTCCACGTGGGACACCTGACAAGGGGAAGGATTGATGTAGTGGCTGTCGCCGATCCTCACCGGTGAAAACAATGGTGGAGTCGCCATCGACGCACAGCAGGCACGAGCAATAGAGACGTCCTCCAAGCCCGGTGCGCCGAAGATCGCGGGCTCGCCGCTATCGAGCTCATGCGCCAGGACCCTGAGTGGCTTGTGGAGTCCATTGAACTGGTGCGGGACCCCGCGACGCGCGAAGGTCTCCTCTAGGAAACGCTCGTACCCCTCAAGCGAAAAGACCCCTGCGGGCATCGAGTCATACAGCCGAGCCAATTCTTCCCACAAAGCTGCCGGACTCGGCGCGAGCGACTGGCTGAGCAGGCTGCGCGCCCCTTGCCTAAGCGCGCGCGCCGCGCTGGTGACGGTGCGTCCCCACTCGGCGATGTCCATGCGGAGGATGTGGCGCCGCTCCAAAGGAAAGTAGTCGTCGGCCGGATCAAGAAATGCGCGATAGATTCGCTGGACGTCTAGCCCCGCGGCGAGAGCCGCTGCGAGCGAGGCGCCGCTGGACGACCCAACATAGGCGTCGCAAGTCCCGCCCTTGAACCCGCCCAGACGATCTTCGAGCGCAGCCAAGGCACCGACCTGAAACATGACGCCAGTGGCTCCCCCACCCGGGAGACAAAGGGCGACCCGATCGTCAAGCATGCCGCCTCCCAGACGCGGATTCCGCACGCAGTCGAGCGAGCAGACCTACGCTGAGCACCACGCCTGCGATGACCCCCCACGGCCCCACCTGAAACGGGTCCAAGACTTCGCTGCGGCCGGTGAACAGCGCTAGCAGCGTCGCGCTGTTGAAAGCGATATGGGCGACGAGCGCTGGCCAGAGGGTCCCAGAACGCACCCGCAGGAGAGTCAGAACGAACGCCACGATCAATAGTGCGGGCCAGTCCCGCGCTGCCGCATGGCTCAGCGTAAAAGCCACCAGGGTGAACGCCGAAGCCGTGATCACCCCGCGCGACTGCACCAGCAAGCGGTAGATGCCTCCACGATAGAACAGCTCCTCGACGCACGGCGCGAGCACGCCAATGACCAAGACGAGCGCGAGCATCTGCGCTGGCGTCTCGTGCCGCAGCAGCTCGGCTTGAGCCGCAAGCGTCACCTCCGGTGTCGGGAAGAGAC
Organism: Pseudomonadota bacterium; assembly: GCA_039796375.1. Lineage (GTDB taxonomy): Bacteria > Myxococcota_A > Polyangia > Polyangiales > Polyangiaceae > SZUA-265. Next base: position 2,056 of record JBDKJZ010000114.1, on the reverse strand, counting down.
GCTCCGTGAGCGCGCGAACGCCGTCGGCGGGAAACTTAATCCCAAGCCCCACGAGCGCGCCCAAAGTGATCGTGCGAAGGGAGGGGCGCCCCAGCGCGAAGAAACGCGAGAACTCAAGAAAGCCGGGCGCAGCAGTCGCCCGGGATCCGTAGGTGACCATCAGCCCCCAGCTCGCTCCGCCCATTACCAGAAGCTGCACGGCTCCCACGCTGACAATGTCTCGGGCCGCCCCTGGTGCGACCTGGACCAGTAGTCCGATACCCCAATGCAAAAGGAGAAAGCCCGCTGCACACCAGGACGCCGCCAGTGGAACCCCAAACGTCCCTGCTGAGCGCCTCAGTTCAGTGCCCTCGAACAAGCTCAACCCCCACCACGGAGGTACGGCATCACGCCGCGCTTGGCGACGGTGTCTGTCGCATAGCGGGCCAACGTCTCAGGGTAGTCGATGGTGTAGTGCAGCCCTCGACTCTCGCGCCGCACCGAGGCGGAGCCCACGATCAACTGGGCGATAGTGGCGATGTTCCGCAGTTCGAGGAGGTCCCGCGTCACATAGTGGCGCCAGTAGTAGTCGCGAATTTCTTCTTCCAACAAGTGGATGCGGCGGGCCGCACGGCGCAGGCGGCTGTCGCTGCGCACAATTCCAACATAGTTCCACATGGTGCGTCGCAGCTCGTCCCAACTGTGGGAAACAACGACCGCTTCGTCGCTCGGGCCAGCGGCTCCGGTTTGCCACTCGGGGACATCCGCAGGCCGAACCGCACCCAGGCTCGCCGTGTCGTGCTGGACGGATCGGGCGGCACGCTGCGCAAAGACGACTCCTTCTAACAGCGAGTTTGACGCCAGTCGATTCGCCCCGTGCAAGCCGGTACAAGCGGACTCACCGAGTACCCACAAGCCTGGCAGGGTGGTGCGTCCGTCTAGATCACAGGTGACGCCACCGCACATGTAGTGCGCTGCGGGCACGACTGGGATCGGTTCGCTTGCGATGTCAATCCCGTACTCGGAGCAGCGCTGGCTGATCCCCGGGAAGCGCTCGGCGAGAAAGCTCTGCGATTTGCTGGTGATGTCCAACAGGACGTACTCGCTCCCGGTCCTCTTCATCTCGTAGTCGATCGCGCGCGCGACGACGTCACGCGGCGCCAAATCCGCCATCTCGTGGTGGCGACCCATGAACGCCTCACCCGACGGTAGTCGTAGTGTCGCACCTTCGCCGCGCAGCGCTTCGCTAACCAAGAAATTCTTCGCACGCGGATGAAACAAGCAGGTCGGGTGAAACTGGAAGAACTCCATGTTCGCGACCTCAGCGCCAGCGCGATAGGCCATGGCAGTCCCGTCTCCGGTCGCCACGTCAGGGTTCGAAGTGTAGAGGTAGACCTTGCCTCCGCCCCCAGTCGCTAGGATCGTAGCCCGCGAACAGATCGTCTCCACTTGGTGAGTATCCTCATTGAGCACGTGAGCCCCGACGCAGCGCTCAGGGCCACCCAGGCGGCTCTGCATAATGAGTTCCACCCCCATGTGCCACTCGAGCAGCTGAATATTGGGGTGAGCACGAACCGCTTCGAGCAGGGCTCTTTGAATTTCGGAGCCGGTGATGTCCGCTGCGTGGGCGATGCGCCGTGCCCGGTGTCCCCCCTCCCGAGCCAGGTCGTATTGCCCTTCCAAGTTGCGCGTAAACTGGGTCCCGGTCTTAACGAGCCAGTCGATCGCAGCAGGGCCTCCCTCGACGCAGACGTCGACCGCGTCGCCATGACACAGGCCGCCTCCGACATCCATCGTGTCTGCTCGATGCTGCTCGAACGAGTCCTCTGGCGAAAGGACGGCAGCGATCCCGCCTTGAGCCCAGCTCGTGGCGGCATCGTTCGCCGAGCGCTTAGTGATCAAGGTCACCTCGCCGTGGGCGGCAGCGTGTAACGCGAAAGTGAGGCCGGCAATCCCACTACCAATGACCAGGTAGTCCGTCTGTATAGACATTGGCGCAGCATATGGCCGAGCGGTCTCGCCCTACAATTATGTAACTCACCTCTGTCAGCCCGGCAGTCGAAAGGTTGCCTGACCG
>JBDKJZ010000113.1:0-11822 GCA_039796375.1 Pseudomonadota bacterium | reverse complement strand
TGAAATCGCCGCCGGCCGCCACGTACTTCTCGGTCAAGGCTTTGACGTACCCCGTGCCCTCCGGAGTCTGACTTGGGGAGACACCCAGCACGAACTGCGCGACGTTCTTGGCTACGCAGGCGTCCAGGTCCGGGTGCTCCGCAACAAGCTGGGCCAAACCGGCTGCGCCCTCGAACTGTGCGCCAAAGAGTTCACCCCGACCGTCGAGCGGGCAGTTCGGAGCATCCAGCTCGTGTGTCCGCGCCCGGCCCTGTTTGTCGAAGGTCTCCAATGAGAAGCCGACGCCGTCTAACACTGTGTGGCATCCCGCGCACGCGCCTGTCGCATGGGTGTCGCGGAAGAACGCGACCCGGCATTGCCCCGCTTCAGGCTGGTCGTCCACGTTGACACCTGGGTTCGGCGGCAGCTCGATGTCCAAACACAGAAACCGAGAGAGGACATTCTTGCCGCGCTTCACTGGGCTGGTGTCAGCCACGTTCGCGTAGGCCTGCAGGAACGCCCCCTGACCGAACAGGCCAAGTCGACCTGCGCCAGCAGTCGATGTCCACCCCGGGGCGGCGGGCGCCGGTAGACCATAGTGTGCGGCCAATGCCGGCGTGAGGTAACTCTCTTTCGATAGGAAGAGCTGTTCATACGGAACGCCCTCAAAGACGACGCGGTTCACGAGCGCCGAGCTTTCTTCCCACATGTCTTGGCCGAGGCCGCTACGCGGCATGGTAGCGAACCCGATCCACTGGGCGTGATAGTCGATGACCTGGCGCCGAGCCCGAGGATCGTTCAACAGCGTCTCCGCGTAGGCTACTCGTGATGCCGCGTCGCTGAGATCGGCGGGACTGGTCGCACGCAGGTCATCGTCGGGCGCTTCACCCCACAACAGATAAGCCAGGCGGCTCTGAATTTCGTGACGTGCCAAGTCGCGCTGGGGTGCGGTTCCTTCTCCGAGCTCTACCCGATGGGTGAACTCCGGGTGACGGAGCAGCGTCTCCAGCGCCATCCCGAGCAGCTCATCGGTGTCGCCGAGGTCCTTAGCTGCTAGAGCCACGAGGCTGGCGCGCTCATCCACGTTCCCTGGACGACGCAGGAGGCGTGGGGCCCAAGCGTCGTAGAATTCGCCCAGGCACGTCGCGGCATCGGCGGTTGGCGTGCAGGTTCGAATGCGCGACCAGACTTGCGCGTTCAGTCGTGCTTGTTTAACCAAGTCGCCCATGACCACGGCGGTGGCTTCAACGAAGGACAAGCCCATGTCGAGGGTCAGCTCAGTGTCGAACCGCGAAAATCCGTCAGGAGGGAAGCTGGGCCGACTTGCCGCTAGCTCAGGAAATAGCCGATCGAGAGTCGCGTGCAGCGAACGCACGGAAATACGCCGCAAGGCGCCGCCAGGCACGAGTAGCGTCGACTCTGCTGGGGTGGGGACCTCGGGGCCAGCGCCTCCTCCTGGACCCGGGTCGACCATGCCCATCCCACCCCCTCCGGGAACCCCAGGGACTTCCGCGCTAGTGGGGTTGTCATCCTCCGGGGTGACGTCTCCTGCGCAGGCACCGATCCCAAGGAGCAGCGTCAAATTGGCCGCGAGTCTCAGACGCTCGTCGCGGCGTAGTTTCCGAGCGGCCAGCGGCCGGCGCACAGTGTGCATAGCCGCAACGTTAGCCCAGGATGGTCTCGGCGGGCACCGCGTTCGCCGATCACCGTGGCCAGCGTCGTGCTCTCCTCGGAATTCTTGCAGGACTGCGGACGCCACCACTCTCGAGTGGGAATTTTGAGCTTCTTTCTGCGACGAGTGTTCGGAACTAGAGAGCTCGAGAGATTGCAGGCTGACAGCTTCCTGTGGTGACCGGAGCGTCCGGAGGCACTTACAGAGAGGCGCCTAGGGTGGCGCGTTATCGCCCCACGTACGTCAGCCAGTGGGAGTACTTCGAGTTCTTGCCCGTGACCACCGCGAGGTACGCGCGCTGAAGTCGCGCGCCGAACGAGTCTCTGCCTGTGCGAAACTCGACGCCGTCAATTTCGCAGACCGGGGTGATCTCGGCAGCGGTCCCTGTTTGAAACACCTCGTCAGCACGCAGCATTTCTTCCCGAGTAAACGGGCGCACAGTGCAGGGGACCTGCGCGTCTCGAGCCAAGCTGAGCACGCAGTCACGGGTGATCCCAGGGACAATCGAGGAGCGTTCGTCGTTCGTATAGAGCACCTGGTCTTTCACGTAGAACAGGTTCCCTCCGCTGGCGCTTGACACTGTCCCGTCGGCGTTGAGCAAGATGGCATCGTCGAAGCCGCGATCGAGCGCCTCATGGGCGGCGAGGACGCTATTGGCGTAGTGCCCACTGGCTTTGGCCATGGTCGGCATGCAGTCGTGAGGGAACTTGCGCCATGAGCTGACTGTTGATCGAACCCCGTTGCGGAGTGCCTTCTCGCCCAGGAAGGTCCCGAGCTCGCGGGTGGCGATGAACACGTTGACTCGACACTGCTTCTTGGGGGTGATGTCGATCGGGCCGTAACCGAAGAACGCGAGTGGGCGGAGGTAGGCGTTGGTCACCGCGTTCTTGCGGGTCACGTCGATCGCCCCTTGGCACAGCTGTTCGCGCGTAAACGGGATCTTCATTCCGTAGAGCTTGGCTGACGACAGCAGTCGATCCATGTGGTCGCCGAGTCGCAGCAGCGCGGGGCCGTTGTCCGTGGGATAAACACGAATACCCTCAAACACTGACGTGCCGTAGTGCAGGGCGTTGGCGTAGTAGTGAACGCTTTGTTCTTGAGCTGGCTTGATGTCGCCGTGCCACCAAATGTGCTCGGACAGCGCTTGCCCCTGCGGGCGGTGCGTTGGCAAGTCATCTTCCTGCGGGATCTGCGTGAAGTTGGGCCATTCTTCGAAGGCGTCGCCGGGCATGGCCGGACTCTAGCGCGGAAGCGGTCCCCGCGTAAACCGCGCGCAGCCACGCTGGTCGGGCGCAGCCTGATCGGGTAAGCTGACTATCGCATGGAGCTTGTCACCGTAGGGGCGCCCGAGTGGGCAGTGATAGGGCCCGCGTCGCCCAAACCCGCCGAACCCCCTACCGCGTGGGCATCGTGGTGAGGGTCAGGCCCCGGTGCTGGTGCTTCTTCTCGCTGCTCGCGTTTGGCTGCAGCAGCGACGAGCAGTTCGGGGGAGACGGGCAAATGACGTCGTCGCCGCGCGGGTCACGACCGAGCAGCCCTGAGCCAACTTCGCCCTCCAAAACGAACAGCGACGGCAGCGAGAGCGCGCCGCGGCCGCCTAGAACCCCGCCGCCCAAGGGGGTCATTCCCAATGTGCGTCCTGCGACCTGCGCGGGGCTTGAGAGTCGTTTTGACGAATGTGAACTGCTGAAGCCCGGTCCTTTCCTGTGTGATGAGCCCACGTCAGAGACAGAGGAGTGCTTCTTTCAGTGTAACCTGCTGGCCACCTGCAGCGTCTTGCGAGACTCCGCTTGCGAAAGGAGCGTCGCCGATCCGCTCGCCCGCTGCTACGCGGCGTGTGACTCGTTCGAGTGCAGCGACCTGAGCGTAGTGCCCAAAGACGTCGTCTGTGACGGTGAACCGGACTGCGTGGACGCTGAAGATGAACAGGGCTGCGAGTGGTTTCGCTGCGGAAGCCAGGGCGAGGACATCCCCTCCCGCCTTGAGTGCGACGGTTCCCCAGACTGCGCGGATGGCAGTGACGAACACGACGCTTGTTACGACGGAGTTTTCGCCTGCGTTGGCAGCGATGAACTCCTCCCCCCCGACTACGAGTGCGATGGAGAGCCCGACTGCGCCGACGGTAGCGACGAACACGCCAATTGTGTGGTTGAAGTGTACGAATGCCGAACAAGTGGCGAGGCCATCTTGGCCCAGTATGAGTGTGACGGCGAAGAAGACTGCCTCGACGGCAGCGATGAGCACGACTTGTGCGGCGGGTTCGCTTGCGAGTGAGCTGAGCGCCCATCCGCTTCGTTGCGTCTCGCACTGATGCCGTGCAGTCTCAGTGGTCCAGCGCCTGAGCCGCCTGTACGATCAGCGCCGCGCGGGTCCCGACCCCCAGACTGTCGTAAACGCTTTGCAGGTGCTTCTTGACCGTCGCGTTGGCGCACCCCAGCTCCGACGCGATCAAGCGGTTGTCCCAGCCTTGGAGCACGCAGCTGGTCACCTCCTGCTGGCGAGCGGTGAGCTTCCTTCGCCAATGCCCCGGAAATGCCACCCCAAGCGACTGCTCTTCGAAGTGGAGTAACCACCGCGCCGCGCCGGCATACGCCGTCATGGCGCTGAAAGAAACCTGGAGGGCCGTACCGGGCAGCATGAATCGCGGGCTGTCGCCGCCCTTGCGACGGATCGCTTCGAACGCCGCGATGAGCTTGGGCGGCAAACGTGAAGCCTGGTATTCGCCCGGGAACCAGTGGTCGAGCAGCCGGGTCGTGGCATCGCTACGCGCGACCTCTCTGCCGTCAAAAGTGAGCAGTAAAATGGCCGACGAAGAGCTGGTCAATAGCTTCTCGAGAGCGTGTTTCCAGTCGTTAGCCACACCAAATAGATGACAATTCCTGACTGCATTCTTCAGTGCTGGCGTCACCCGCTGCAATCTTGCACGCTCCACCTCCGAGAAGGGTCGGCGGCGATCCCGATGCAAAGAGAGCCCGCTTTGCCAGCGCTCGTCCACCTCCAGCATGACTGCCATCACTTGCTCGATCGGGGCACCCACTTCGCGCGCTCGTCCATACATCATGTTCTGCTCAACCTGTGAACGAGACACCATGGTTTGGTCGCAGATGACGACCTCAACCGCCGTCGCCACTGCAGCGCGAACAAAATCGTGGGCGGCCACCTCGGGGTATGCGTCAAAGAACGCCGGTGGTAGGTGCGCGACGGTCCACTCGAAGTTTGCGGCCCTACCTGAGCTCGATACGCCCACCGCGCCGTAGTCTGCTGCTACCAGGCGCGACAGCAGCGGATAAGCTTCTCTCAGCACCGTGCTGAGGTCGAGCGATGACCCAAGAACATCCAATAACTTGAGTGTTACCTGGTCCATTGAGTCCACTGTGGCAGTCCTTCGCTGAATTCCAATAGCTCGCCCAGTAGTCCCCGACCATCGCGTATCGCTGGTATGGGGTGGCGCGCTGGAACAGCGCGCTTGGTGGGTCTGCAGTCAAGCATCAGCGAGACTCCGAGGCCGAGCGCAACGATGCAAATTCGACAACCTACCAACATTCGTGCTCCTTCCAGACCCTTGGACCAATATGCTCATCGAAACCCCGAAAGTTGACCGATCGTCCGGGAACCTGAATTACCCCACACGGAGGATCCACCTATCTCCGACACTCCAGGCGACTCCGTCGCCGCGGTCAAGCGTCGCGACGTCGGCCAAAGTCGTCCTCGACGATGGCGAACGAAAAGAGATTGAGATGCGTGAAGGTACGCGGGGGCCATTCAAGCTGCGAGAGTCGGAACGGCTAGGCGTCGAAGTTCACTTGGAGTTGCAAGACGACTACTCGGACCTGCAGCGCGCGGAGACGCGTCTGCGCTGGAAGGCGCACTGGAAGGCCAATGGCGCTGCGCTCCCACTGTGAGGCGCTCACCCCGTGGGCGTGCAGCTGGTAAACCTCGCGCTAAACCTGGATAGCTCAGCTACACTTCTCATGCCCTGATGAGGTTCGACGCCGAACAACCCGTTTCCGCGCTCTAGAATCCAGCGGCTCAGCATCCCCGTGCAAGATCCAAGGTCTGCGACGACGTCTGAGCTCCAGCCCGACGCTCTTAAGCGCCGCCCTGATCACCGCTTCCGGATAGTCAACACGGTGTTGGCGTACTCGGCGGCCTTTCCGCTGAATAGATGGGTGGAGTTCATAGAGGCATTTCCCAGCACCGCGGGCGGAAACAACCCAGCTAACAAGCAGGCCCCCGCTGCGCAGGCCCCCGCTAAGCCTGCAGCTCCGGGTCGCTCGATTTGTACCAGCGACTGGCAACGCGGACCGCGTTGGTGGCCGCGCCAAGACGCAGGTTGTCGCCGACGACCGTGAGGCACAAAGTGCGGCCGCTCTTGTCACGCGCGTCGGGGCGCAAACGGCCGACCAAAGCGCGATCGCGATCTTTCACCGCCGAAACGGCTGACAGACCGTCGCCTGCGGATCCAGGTAAAAACGTGACGAACGGCGCCTTGGATTTGTCGGCCAAGAGCGCGCTGACGCGTTCGAGCGAGTAGCTTTTGTTGAAGGTGACCCAGGCATTTTCGTAGTGACCAACGGCCACGCCCACGCGACAACACTGAGCGCTGACTCCGAGCTCGGGCAGTTCCAGGATCTTCTTGGCCTCGAACATCAGCTTGCGCTCCTCCTCAGAAAAGCCGCTGTCGTCCGTGCGACCATTGTGCGGGACGGTGTTGCCAGCGTACGCCTTGGGGTCGAATACCCCGCCTAAGCGGTCCTGCATGGCGTACCCGACACGGCTCGCTTCAAGAAAGGTGTCGAGCGCCGCGATGCCCGCGCCGCTGACGGCCTGGTACGTGCTGACTGTCACGGCTTCGAGCCCGTACTCCCTTTGCAAAGGCGAGAGCGCCAAGGTCAGCGGAATCGTGGTGCAGTTCGGGTTAGCGACCAGCCGCACTGAGTCATCCACGCGCGCCGAGTTCACACCGGCTGTGACCAGCGGTACTGTTGGGTCCGCGCGGAACGTGCTGCTCTTGTCGACGACGCGGTAGCCCAGAGCCAAGAGCCGCGGCACATAGCGTTTGCTGTGCTCGTCATCGAGCGCCACGAACGCCAGCTCGCCCCTGGGAGCGTCCTCATCCTCAAGCTTGGCTGCTGCTTGAACTTGATGAGTCTTGCCGGCGTGCTCGATCTCTTGATCTCGGCTCGCGTAGAGGGATACCGCCGCGCCGCCCCACGCGCGCGCAACGAGGTCGAGCGTCTCGCGTCCGACCAGACCAGTAGCTCCAAGGATGCAGATCCGCATGGGACGGCTGTGTAGCAGCGATTTCGCCGATCTTCCAGGGGGGAAGCGTCCCGTGGGGGCTTGCTTCGGGCGATGGCGACCTTCCTGCCGTGCTCCTTCCTCACGGTCGTCCCTGCGCTGCACTTTCGGCGCTTTGCGAAGCACGCAAGCATCAAGGCGTTCGTCGATGGCGTGACCGCAGCGGCCACGGGAGCGATCGCGGGCGCGGCGTAGGTCGGTGGGCACCGCGCGAATCATTGAATCTGGGGTGGGGTAGCTGGTGAACGCTTGCCCCAGCTACCCCACTCCACTGAGTCAGGGGTGCAGGGCGTGAGGGGCGCGCATTCGCGATCGCTCATTGCGGACGGCGCGACCGACTCGTACTCGCTCGGCAGTGAAGGCGTACTCGGTGAACAGACGAGGGCGCCAGTCGTGCTCGTGTAGCTTCCCGATGCGCAAGGCAAGCCGGATGCCGAGCCCGTCCCGCTGCTTGACGCCGGCCATAGAAAGACCGGGCTTTTCAGCTAGACGTTAAGCCAGCGGGGCTCCCCACTGACCGTAAAGAGGTTGTGCGACACTCAGCCTCGGCTGAGTGTCCTCGCTGGGGTCCTGACGACCGTAATCTCTGTAGTGCTGACCACGGTCCCGAATGTTGTACTCGATGCGCTCCATTGACTCGGCGGTGGTGGCGCTGCGGCTGTCATCGGCCACGCACTTTTCCAGGATGTCTCGTGGGTCGTGAGCCTAAACTGTAATAGAACTATTGAGATAAAGCTTGAAACGTTTTGACTCAATGATCTTGGGCGAGGTAACCGGAACGCGAAACTCGATCAAGGCGACTTTAGGTTTGCCGCGAGCATCGAGCCAGCTGAACTCGTAACCAAACTAGAGTTCTCTATTGAGTTCATGGCACTTGATTCAAGTAATCCAGACTAACTTGCAATAGACTCCGAGTGCCGACTTTCAAAGCCGATTCGTCGAGAAAAAACTCCGGCGAATGATTGCTCGGCGCACTGCTGGCATCCTGACCTTGCGGGGTGGCGCCGACAAAAAAGAAAAAGCCAGGCACCTCCTTGGCATAGTAGGAAAAATCTTCGGCCCCCATCACTAGCGACATATTCACGACGTTGTCGGCGCCGGCCGCCTTGACAAGACTGGGTACACTTCTTGCCGTCAACGCCGGATCGTTGACGGTGGAAGGGTTGCCGAGGGTGTCGGGAATTTCGCTAACGACCGTCGCACCATGCGCTTCGGCGACGTTGGTCGCGATGTTTTTCAGTTCGGCAAATACTGTTTGTCGCATGCCTTTATCGAAGGTGCGAATGGTGCCGATCAACTCGACTTCGTCGGGAATAATGTTGTAGCGAATACCGCCTTTGATTGCGCCAAAGCTGACTACCGCGGGTTGCATTGAAATGTCCAGACGACGGCTGACAATGGTTTGTGCTGTACTGACGATGTCGGCGGCGGCAACAATCGGATCAATGCCGCCCCATGGCCGTGAGCCGTGTGTCTGACGCCCCTTCACCACAATGCGGAAACGATCGGAAGCTGCCAGCGCCGGGCCGCTGCGATAGCCCACTTGCCCGGCGTTCAATGCACTCCAGACGTGCAGACCGAAGATGGCCTGCGGTTTGTAATCCTTGAACAGGCCCTCGGCCAGCATAGCGGATGCTCCACCGGTTTCGCCATCGGGCGGGCCTTCTTCAGCCGGTTGGAAAATAAACATAACCTGGCCTTTGAGGTCCTTTTTCATTGCCACCAGGGCTTCGGCAACACCCATCAGAATCGCGGTATGCGAATCGTGGCCGCAGGCATGCATAACGCCGACTTTCTCGCCGCGAATTTCCGCGGTTTGTCTTGATGCAAACGGCAGCGCATTTCTTTCAGTGACCGGCAAGGCGTCCATATCGGCACGAATAGCGATCTGTGGGCCAGGCTTATCGCCTTTCAAAATCGCGACCACACCGGTGTGGGCGATGCCGGTTTTTACCACCAGGCCCAATCGTTTAAGATGCTCGGCGACCAATTTCGCGGTGCGGAATTCACGATTGCCCAATTCGGGGAACTGGTGAATATCACGGCGCCAGGCCAGCACTTTTGCATCCACTCTTGCCGCATAGCTTTCAACATCCGACTCGGACGCGCGGGCTACACCGCCGATCAAGCCGGTCGCCAATAATGCACATATCGACAAAGTCAGTTTCATTGATTTCCCCTATCCAGTCAGTGGATGTTATCACCGCTTGAAGCGGGTATCAGCCGGCAAGTCAAAAACCGCCAAGAGCGCTAACAGGCTGCCCTGCAGCAGCCATGCCAGATAGCGAAAATCGCAACTCGGCGCCAGAATGACAAGAGGCAAAACAATCGTGGGGCCGACGACGTCGGAGCCTCTGGAGGTCATTTCGATCGGCCCACGCTCCACCGACGTAAAGACCCAGCCGCTCTTGTCCAGCGACAGATAGGCCTTCTGATGCTCTTTGCTATCGGTTAGACTGAGGTAGCAGCTCCGCGTCACCGGCTCGCCGTTACTTTCAACCTCGATCCGTCCGAACAGCGCGCCTTCACTGTTGGGGACCTTCATCGGCTTGAGGTTGGTTGCAGAGCGCACGCAGCCTAGCGGCCCGAGCGCCGTCAACATTGCGGGAAGCACGGAGATTCGAACGAGTCTCACTGAGTAACCTGTCTGGAGCCAAACGAGGACCCGGGGCGCGCTGCTCTCGATTCGTGGAGTCGCAGGTCCGGTTTATATCTGGTGGGAGCGAGGCAGGTAATACCACCAAAGTGGTAGGGCCAAGGCGCTGCCGCCTGCGGCCGCAGGCGAGGCTATCGATCCCACGAAACGCGCCTAACTCTTCGACCTTCGCCAGCGCGGCAAAATCTGCGGAAATTGAGCCTCCTAAATGTTCGCAGAAGGAAATCAAAGGGACGTTCTGTAAGCTTACTGACGAGCCCAGGGCCCTTGCCGGGGACGAGCCTGTTTGGAATACCGCGATTGCTACAATCCTCGCAGACCGCTCGCCAGCGCGTAGGCGATTTCAAGCGGCCTCCTGTTGCGCGGCGAGGCGTGAGGAGCCCCGCCGAACCCTCACATCACGTTGGGGTACAGCGCAGAAATCCGCGATTGGTGTACTCAGAGCGTAGACTGTCCGGCGATCGGGGGTGGCGAGCGATTCGGAATTCACTCTCTGCACGGCGGTCACGGTGCCGCTCTGCGGCTTGCGTTGTCGGGTCTTGGGGCGCGCAGCTTTCGCAGACGCTTCCGCCGCGTTAGCGTCATCTTCTGAGGATTGCGCCGACGGCGCTGCCCAAGTGGATTGGCGTACCCCTCATCCACCCAGCCCACCCGCATCCGATCAGTTCCAACGCGCCCGTTGCAGCACACAAGTGGCGGGGCTCAAACCTGGGCGGCAGACGGTCATTGCCCGCTCAGGCCTACGGCGGGGGGCCAAAACACATTGCACCACCTGCGGCATTCGCCGACGCGGGGGAGCCGACGACGATCAAGCAAACCCAGTTCCGGATTGACCATGGTCATGACCATGGTCATAATTGGCAAATGGAACCCGTCTCCAAGAGCGCGCTCAAAGCCAAAATGCTCGAGTACTTTCGCAAGGTTGAAGAGACCGGCGAGGAACTCGTGGTGACTGACAACAACCAGCCGACCCTGCGCATTGTGCCGATCCGGGCACGCATCTCGGCGGCCGTCTCATTCGCCGACGTGCGCGGTCGGGTCGTCTACCACGAGGACGTCCTGGCCCCCACCGCTGATGAGTGGTCCGAGACGTGATCGTCCTCGACACCCACACGCTGCTCTGGTGGGCACTCGATCCCGACAAGCTCTCGGAACGCGCACATCAAATGCTCGAAGGTGTCGAACGACACGGTGGCTTCGCAAGCGCGATTTCGATTTGGGAGCTGGGCATCAAGGTCAAGCGCGGGAAGCTCGATTTGCCCCTGAGCATCGAAGAGCTTACGCGCCGCATCGAGCGCGGCAAGGTGATCGAGCTCGTACCCGTCGACACAAACATCTGGCTGCGGAGCCTCGCGCTCGACTGGGGTCATTCCGATCCTGCCGACCGCGTCATCGTTGCGACGGCACTTGCGCTAGGCGTTCCGCTCCTGACCAAAGACCGTGCTATTCACGCGTTCGTCGGCGTAGCAAGTATCTGGTAGTTGCTGGGCTGCTGTTGCCTGGGCGGGAGCAACACGCAGCTTGCTGTACGCGCTCCCCGTTGCGGGCACGTCGATTCGACGCGAAAACGCACCGTCAACGTTTGCGGTTCCGGAGTCCTGCTGATGCTCAGCGACTATTCGAGCGGCCCAGTTGTCAGGTTTGTCCTTCGCACGCGTCAAACGCGGTGAGCGAATATTCCTAACCGGAACCTCAAACCTTTGCTGCGCTCGAAAGTGATTGATGAGCAACCCCGCCCAGCTGCCTCGTTGCCTTGCCCGCCCCTGTTCGTTCCCCGTCGCACTTTCGCGCGCCGCGCGCCGCGCGCCGCGCTTGGCTTGCCGGTAGCTTGGCCGCCGGGGGTCGGCGCGTGTGGAGCCGAGGGCTTCCACTCGCCCCCCGATGGCTCAACAGCTGGAGCGGGTGGGCCCGCAGCCGCAGGTGGGTCCGCCAGCGGTGGCACATCGTTCGGACACGGTGGAGACCAGGTTGGCGGGATGGCGGGCAGCTCCGCTGGGGTGGGCGGCGCCGCTGGTATAGGTGGCGGAGCTCCCGCTGGGGGTAGCGTTGGGGGCGTGGGCGGCGTCGCTGGTGTTGGTGGCGGCACTCCCGCCGGGGGTAGCGCGGGGGTCGGGGGTGGCGACAATCAGCCTCCGCTGACCCGACCGTTCGAATGGGTTGGCGTGATCGGTACTGGGCAGAGCCTTTCGGTCGGAGCCCAAGCTGAATCGATCA
>JBDKJZ010000112.1:0-12104 GCA_039796375.1 Pseudomonadota bacterium | reverse complement strand
GACGCCGTTGTAGTTGCTGAATGCGAATCCCGGGGGGTCGAGCAGCTCATGGCAGCCCGCGCAATCCGGGTTGTCGCGGTGTTGGCGGAAGGCTTCCCGGACGGAAACACCTTCTGCGATCTCGGGCACCACGACCTTTAGGGTGGGGGGAGGGGGAGGCACGTCGACGCACATCACCTGGTGATTCATGAATGCTCCGCGTACGACGGGGTTGGTAGATGACCCGGGTGTCGTCATTGCCAACACGCTCGCGTGCGTGAGCAGGCCACCGCGCTGAACTGGGTCGACCCCGACCTTCTGAAACTCGGTGCCGCTGACCCCGGGGATCCCGTAGAATTTCGCTAGCGGCTCGTTTAGGAACGTGTACGGCGCGGTGTAAAAGTCCCCCATCCCTCCCTGTTCGTCGAACACGATGTGGGACAGAAATGTCTGGGTCTCACGCAGAAAGAGTTCGCCCATGCCTGGCGAAAACGTTGGGAACTCCTCGGCAGCCCGCTGCAGTTTCGGCGCCCCACTCACCTTGAAGAGTTCGCCGTGGAAGTATTCAACGACGCGGCGTGCGCGCGGGTCGTTGACCATGCGGCGGGCGTGTTCAAGCACTTGTTCCCGACTGACGAGGCTGCCGGCAGCCGCGGCGTCGAGCAGCACCTGATCGGGCATCGTGCCCCACATCAAATACGACAGGCGCGTAGCTAGTTCGTAGGGGTCGAGCAAGGCGTAGTTGCCGTTCGCGACCGGCTCCGCCAGCTCAAGACGGTACAAGAACTGGGGGAGCTGCAGCGCCGCTTCGACTACGGCCCTGACGCCCCCCGCAAACCCGCCGCTCGCTCGGCCCAAGGTGAACACCTCGGTCAGCAGGTGCTTCGTCTCCACTGAGGGGGGCCTACGGAACGCGCGGAGTCCGAAGCTCTCGATGAAAGCCGCGGGGCAGGTGGCCTCGCTAGCAGAGCAGCCGCCGAGCGCCTGAGCGGTGAGATCGTCCGCAGCGACCGCAGCGGCCAGCTCCCGCGCCAGATATCGATATTGCTCGACCAGTAGCGGCGAGGCCTTTTGCTCACGGGCGTCGTTGTAAAACCCGTTGCCCGAGGTTTCGCCCGGAAGCCCCGACACGTCGATGGTCGCGGTGGGAAACAAGTCGGTGAGCGTGTTCGCGAGCTCGAAACGGTTCAGGCGGCGGAGTGGCGCGGCCTGGGCTTGGGTCTTGCAGTTTGGGGTTGGATGCAGGCTCATGACCGGTCCCGGACCCTCCGTGCCGCCAACTCCGCTCGGAGACTCCGCACCTCCAGAGCCAGAGCCGCCGGTCTGACTCTCTATGCCCGGGGAAGGAACGACGTCGGGGGTCGCCTCTCCGCAAGCCGACGTCGCGATCAAGGTGACTGATGCAGCAAGCACCAAGAGGGGGTGCCGTGTGCTCGGTCGATTCGTGTCCTTGGGGCCCATACACTCTCCTTCAGCGGGAAACGAGCAGCCTTCGCAACGTAGGGCTGGCGCTGTCGCTAGCGCGTGCTCATGAGATTTAGACGGCGCGGCGAGTCGCAGCAGACGGTGCGACGAGCACAAGGCGGTGTTTTCCAAATTCGCTGGAATAATCCCGGGTACCTAGGTTTAGCAGCGACGGTGCCGAGTGAGGTTGCTCAGTGTCTCAGTGTACACAACGTATTAGGCTTGTTCATCCTACTGATAACCTCCAGGTTGGCAACGCTATGCGCCCCGCTCGGCGGACGCTCGAGGTTTGCGCCGCGTGCACTAGGCGCATCACTACGGCAAGGGCTCCGTGTTGCGAGGGGCACGACGTGCGACAGGGGCGCGCCTGTCATGGCCAGCGCTGAAAGTAGTGAAATTGTACTTCCCGGCCAATTCGCTGCGCAGAGAGCTGTTTTCAGGAGAGTATGTGGCTCAGGTTTTTGCGCTCAGGGGTGGGGTAGCTGGTGCACGCTGAGCCCAGCTACCCACCCTATACCCCGCAAGCCGATCAAGCACAGCGGGAGTGAGCTTCGACTTTCCAACACGCGCGGGAGAGTGAATCCAGAGCGCCAGGTCTACTTGGTCTGTAGTGAATGCTCGGCGCGACTGACTGAGCAGGACCACTCCATGCGAGATTCAGACCACCTATTCCTTCGCTCCGCCACGGTTTTTTTGATCGGTGCGGGACTCTTGATGCCGGCCTGCGGTGAGAACGAAAAAGCGCCGCCGGTCGCCGAAAATCCAGGCGGATCCGACCCCGGTAGCGGAGGCGCCCCAAGCGATACAGCTGGCAAGGGCGGGACGGAGCCGAGCGGGGGTAGCGCGAACGTCGCGGGTTCAACCCCAGCGGGCGGTGTCGGCGGGGACGCGACGCCGAGCGGCGGGAGCGGTGGAGCCGCTGAAGTTCCCCCGGTCGATACCTTTTGTGGCGACGACAGCCCGAATGAAGAATCGGGCTCGATCTTGTTCACCCACTGGTTGTCGCATCGCGGCACGCTGAGGTTGTTTGCCACCTTCCCGGACCTGAGCGCGATGGCGGGCTACGACCCGGCGTCGACGGCCAAACTGGAGGTTCGTTTCGGCGAAGACGGCGCGTGGAAAGAGGTCGCTAGCGCTGACATTCTTGAGCAAATCGGCGCGCAGCCGCTCTGGGTCGCGAGGTTTGAGGTGCAAGCTTGGGACGAACGCCTCTGCGCCAAGTACCGAGTGACCTACGATGCCCCTCCGCCCCTTGGTGGCCTGTTCACCGGACGCATCTTGAGAAACCCAACCGCGGACGAAGAAGTCGTCGTGGCCACGGCCAATTGCTACGGCAAGAAAGACGAGGTCGGGATCGAAGCGGAAGCTATCAAATCCGTAGAAACGCTGACCGCGCGCGAACCTGATCTGCTCTTCTTGGCGGGCGACCAGGTTTACGGCAACGATCACTTTGAGGAATGGCGGAGCTTTGGGCGGCAGTTCAAGAATTTGCTGCGTGCCGTGCCGACCGTCGCGATCGCCGACGATCACGACGTGGGGCAGGGGAACCTGTGGGGCTCTGTAGATACGGAGGATCCAAGCACGAACGCTAGGTCCACAAGCGGTGAGGGAGACGCTGGCGGGTATACTGAGGCCAACGCCTACGTTAACGTCTCGGAGCTGTCGCAAAGCGGCGTCCTTCCGGCCGCGCCGGACTACGGAGACGGCGTCACGCACGGGGCCCCCGTCCCGTTTCCGAATGATATCGATTTGAGCGTCTACTACACCGCTCTAAACTGGGGCGGGCTCAGTTTCGCTATCCTCGAAGATCGAAAGTTCAAGGAAGGCCCTCAGGAGGTCCTCAAGCTCGTGAACGCGAACTACCTAACAGAGTTCAAAGCAGCGTTTCCCGACCGCTGGGACCACCTGGTAAACGGCGCCAGTTCGCTTCCCCCGGCGTTTAGCGAACAGGCTGCGGAGCTACTCGGTTCTCGTCAAGAAGCGTTCTTGGAGAAATGGACTGAAGACTGGAGCCAGGGCGCGCAGATGAAGGTCGTGCTTTCGCAAACACCGTTTGCGGGTTTCTCGACGCATCATGGCAGAACGGCGACCCCACTTGAGGCGGACCTGGACGCCAATGGCTGGCCCAAGAGCGGACGTGATTCGGCGCTTCGATTGATGCGCAAGGGGTTCGCGTTTCACGTAGCCGGGGATCAACACCTAGGGGGCCTCTTGCACTACGGCGTCGACGATTGGGAAGACGCTGGCTACGTCTACATCGTCCCTTCGGTCAATTCTGTCTATGGGCGTCAGTGGTGGCCGGACAAGATGATAAACCGCTCGCGTGCCGGTCAACCCGAAGCCTGGCCGGCCGGGCAAGACCCAATCTACCACGGTCGATTCTTGGACGGATTCAACAACCAGATGACTGTATGGGCGCATGCCCAAGGTGATGAGGAGGGCGTCGGCTACCTCACCTTCAACAAGAAGCTGCGCACCATCACCACGTACTTCGTCAAACGGGGAGTCGTCGTTCCCAAGGGGCAACAGCCCCCGCCTCACGGTCTCACGAAGACCATTGACCAACTGGCCAACTACGGGCGCAAACCGACTCACTTCCTACCAACCCTGAAGTTCAATCTCGCGGACCCGGTTGTTCAAGTAGTCGACGAAAGCACCCAAGAGGTTGTCTACACGCTGCGCGTCTCGGGAACCCAGTTTGCACCTCAGGTCTTCAAAGCAGGCAACTACTCCGTGAGAATCACACGCGACTCCTTCAGCGCGGGCGTACAAACATTAAGTGCTCAGACGGCTAGTCCCGGAGCGAATGCGATGAGCGTGGGCGTCACCCTCTAATCACTGGTTGGGCAGCCGTAGGCTGGCGGCGGTGGGCGAGCGCCCGAACCAACGCGCGTCGAACTTCCCGGCTCGCTCAGGTGGTGAATGCAGTAGTCGTCGACTCCTTTCAAGGGCAGGCGGATCGCTAGCAAGCGCCGCTCCAGGAGCACGAACAGCCCGACGCCGCTCTCCTTTCGCCAGGCCTCACCCGCCACCAGTCCCCGGGCTGCATCTCCTCGGTCTCGCGCAGCAACTCGCGAATCCGCATCGCGCCGCATAGGCGGCCCGTCCGGTCGAGCTTCAAGCCAGTCCTAGCTCCCGTGAGCGCGGCGAAATCTGCGGAAACTGGGCAAATTGGGCCGAGCAAATACTCGCATGAGCGAAATTCCGTGAACTATTGGGTCAGCGCTGGGGAGGAGCGTCTTGGGATTTCCTAGCTCCGCGCCGCCGGACCAAGCCGCTCCGGAAGGAAAATTGCGTTTCCGCGATTGTGAACTCGCGCTCAAGCGTATGCAAAGGTAAGAAACTGGCGTCAATTTCGAAGGAGATTTCTGTGCCGAAGTTCAGTGCCAACCTGTCTATGATGTTTACCGAGTTACCTTTCCTGCAACGCTTCGCGGCGGCGGCAGCGGCGGGGTTCGAAGCGGTAGAGTTTCTGTTCCCGTATGATTTCCCGAAGGAGGAGGTGAAGCTGCAGCTGGTTAGCAACAACTTGAAGTTGGTGTTGTTTAACCTACCAGCAGGTGATTTTGCTGCGGGTGACCGTGGCCTTGCTTGTAATCCTGCCCGCGTTGCAGAGTTCCGCGCGAGTGTGGCCATCGCTGTGGAGTACGCGGAGTTCCTGGGCTGCCGGCAGCTGCATTGCATGGCCGGGCTTCGTCCCGCAGCGGGGCCTGACGTGGCTGACCATGAGAGTCGCTTGCGCGAGACGTACCAAGAGAACCTGCGCTTCGCGGCGCAGGCTCTGAACGAACGAGGCATCACGATGGTCATCGAAGCCATCAACACGCGGGACATCCCGGGCTTCTACCTCAGCAAACCGAGTGAAGCGCTGAGGCTCATCCGCGAACTTGAGCTGCCGAACCTGAAGTTGTTGTACGATATTTATCACGCCCAAATTATGGAGGGTGATCTCAGCGCAACCATCGCTAAGAACCTGGACCAAATCAGCCACGTTCAAATCGCCGACACCCCAGGACGGCACGAACCTGGCACGGGGGAGATCAACTACCCCTTCCTTTTCCAGCACTTGGACGAGCTCGGCTTCGCCGGCTTTCTGGGCTGCGAATATAAACCAAAAACGACGGCAAAGGATGGGCTCGCTTGGTTCGAACCCTACCGGCCTAACAAACAAGGAGCATCGAAGTGAACGTTGGTTTTATCGGATTGGGCGTCATGGGTCAGCCTATGGCCCACCATCTCATCAAGGCAGGGCACACGCTCTACTTGCAAACCCGCTCTGGAGTCCCTGCAGAGCTCGTTGAGGCGGGCGGCGTTGCCTGCGACAACGCCAAAGAGGTGACCTTGCGCTGTGAGGTCATCATCCTCATGGTTCCGAACACCCCCGACGTGGAGAAGGTGTTGTTCGGCGCTGGTGGCATATTAGAGGCGCTGGAGCCGGGCAAAGTCGTGATCGACATGAGCACGATTTCGCCTGGCGAGACGAAAAATTTCGCGCGGCGTATCGCAGAACGAGGCGCTTCGTACCTCGACGCGCCAGTGTCGGGCGGAGAAGTCGGCGCGAAGAACGCGACGCTGACGATCATGGTAGGTGGCGACCAGAAGACCTTCGACCGAGCGAAACCACTGTTCGAGGCCATGGGCAAGAACATCACTCTGGTGGGTGACAATGGCGCGGGCCAAACCTGCAAATTAGCCAACCAGATCATCGTGGCGTTGAACATCGAGGCGGTCGCCGAAGCCTTAATTTTTGCCTCCAAGTCAGGGGCAGACCCCGCCAAGGTCCGCGAGGCCCTGATGGGCGGCTTCGCGTCATCGCGCGTGCTCGATGTGCATGGTGAGCGCATGATTGCGCGCAACTTCAAACCCGGATTTCGGATTGCGTTGCACCAGAAGGACTTGGAGCTTGCGCTCCAAGATGCTCGTCAACTGGGAGTCAGTTTACCCAATACGGCAGCGGCCCAACAGCTGTTCAATGCGTGCTCTGCGCAGGGTGGCTTACACTGGGATCACTCGGGTATGGTGCGTGCGCTTGAGAACCTCTCAAACCACTGCGTCACGCCAGCCGAAAAAGCTTGAGCTAGAACCGCGGGCAGGGGCGTAACCCAAGCCCGCGGTTTCACCATCAGTTCACGGCATTGCGCTGCTTAGCTTCCAAGCGGAACCCGCGGAGAATGTGCTCCGTGTAGCCGTTTGGCTGTTCCCGGCCTTGAAAAATCAGGTCGCACGCAGCGCGAAACGCTAAACCATCGTAGTTCCCAGTCATAGGAACATAAGCTGGATCTTTCGCGTTCTGCTCGTCTACCACTGCGGCCATGCGCCTCAGGGTAGCCATCACTTGCTCCTTGCTGCACAGCTTGTGGTGTAGCCAATTGGCAAGGTGTTGACTTGAGATGCGCAGCGTCGCGCGATCTTCCATGAGTCCGACGTTGTCGATGTCCGGCACTTTCGAGCAACCGACGCCTTGATCGATCCAACGTACGACGTAACCCAGAATGCCTTGGACGTTGTTGTCCAACTCTTGCTGGATCTCTAAGGCTGTCAGCTGACCGGCAGAGAGCAGCGGTGGCATCAAGATCGCGTCCAGGGGGGCCAAGGGGCGGCTCTTGAGGTCCTGCTGCGTTTTGCTGACGTTCACCATGTGGTAGTGCGTGGCGTGCAAAGTGGCCGCAGTGGGCGACGGCACCCAGGCGCAGTTGGCCCCGGCCTGGGGGTGCGCGAGCTTGCTGCTTAGCATCGCGGCCATGTCATCGGGCCTTGGCCACATGCCTTTTCCGATCTGACCGCGCCCTGGCAACCCGCAGCGTAGACCTAGATCGACGTTACGATCTTCGTAAGCGGCGAGCCACGGCTGGTTCTTGATGTCCGCTTTGCGGAGCACGGGTCCTGCGCACATGCTCGTGTGGATTTCGTCGGCGGTTCGATCGAGGAAACCGGTGTTGATGAAGACCAAACGTTCTTTCACCGCACGCATACACTCCTTAAGGTTCACGGTGGTACGCCGCTCTTCGTCCATGACTCCTACCTTGAGTGTATTCTTCGGTAGGCCCAGCGCTTCCTCAACCCTTGTGAACAGAGCGTTGGTGAACGCCACCTCCTTCGGACCGTGCATCTTGGGTTTCACCAAGTAGACACTTCCCGTTCGGCTATTGCGGGTGGGGCCGCTGCCCGCGAGGTCGTGCAGGGCGCACGCGGCCGTGACCATCGCGTCGAGCATGCCCTCGGGAGTCTCGCGCCCAGCAGCGTCCAAGACCGCATCGGTGAACATGTGATGGCCTACATTACGGGCGAACAGCAGGCTCCGCCCGTGGAGCGTCAGGGGTGCTCCTGAACACGACAAATATTCGCGGTCCGGTGCCAACTTACGACTAACGGGTTTGCCCGCTTTGGAGAAGGTGATTTCTAAGCTGCCGCGCATCAGCCTGAGCCAATTGCTGTACGCCAGAGCCTTGTCTTCTGCGTCGACGGTCGCAACGGAGTCTTCGAAGTCTTGGATGGTCGTGATCGCGGACTCCAGCACGACGTCTTTTATCCCTGCGGCTTGCGCGCGCCCTACGGGGTGTTCCCGGTCAATGCAGACCTCAATGTGCAGGTCGTGATTGCGCAGCAAGAGCACGGCTGGGTCTCGCAGGACGTCCGCTTCGTCCTGCCCCTGTTTGTTTCGGTAGCCCACCCACTGCTCAGCTTGGGCCAATGTTGTGCTGGAGCCGTCGCGAAGCTCGCCGTAGAGACGGAGCGTGTTCGTTTCACGTCGGAGGACGTAGGCGACAACATCACTGTGCTTGCCGCGAGCCAGGGGCACGCAGTCGTCCAAAAAACCTGTTGCGTGAGCGACCACTTTGGCGCCGCGGATCGGGTTGTAGGCATCACCCCGCTCGCAGCCGTCGCGTTCGTCGATCACGTCGGTGCCGTACAAGGCGTCGAGCAGGCTGCCCCAGCGCGCGTTCGCAGCGTTGAGCGCGTACCGGGCATTGTTCACGGGCACGACGAGCTGAGGGCCAGACACGGAGCACAGCTCCGCATCGGTCCGCCCCGTTTCAATCTCGAAGTCCTCTTGCTCAGGTACCAAGTAGCCAATCTCTTCGAGGAAGGCGCGGTAACCGGCGGCGTCCCACGCGGCGCCGCTTCGGGACTCATGCCAGTTGTCGATTCGCTGTTGTAGGCTGTCGCGCTCAGCGAGTAACGCGGCGTTGACTGGGCCGAGGTCTCGAATGATCCCTTCGAGTCCGGCCCAGAACTGGGGCGCGTCAACACCCGTACCCGGAAGGATGTCGTGGTTGACGAGCTGGTAGATGGGTTGAGCAATACTCAAACCGCCGATTTGCGTTCTAAGAGTCATAGAAATTTCCGGGGGTCATAACAGATACGCACGTGTCTACGAACGGCAGACTTCGATGCAACTTCGACGTCACTAGAAAAATGAACGGCCCCGCCGATGTAAAGCTTACCCATCGATACGATCTTAGAGTAATCCCCGACAACTTATGTTGTCTCTCGAGCCACTCGCGCTGCAGCTCTTCGACCGCTATTCAGCCAAGCTTCGCTTGCCCCCGGCATTTCTGGACGGCATCAAGACGAACATCCTGCCCGTCGCGCAGTACCTCTCAGAACGCCGAAACTCGCGCCCTGAGTGCACTTTGCTAGTGGGTGTCAGTGGTGCCCAAGGTAGCGGCAAGTCGACGGCGAGCTTCTTTCTGCAACAACTGCTGATCGAGGGCTACGGCAATCGCGTGGCCGTTCTGTCGATCGATGACTTCTACCTTACCCGGGCGGAGCGCCTGGCCCTAAGCGAGCAGGTTCATCCGTTGCTCAAAACACGGGGTGTGCCGGGCACCCATGACGTTGAGCTGATGCGGAAGTGCCTGACTGAGTTGCGTGGTCTGGCCGCGCACCAAGACTGTAGCTGGCCCAAATTCGACAAAGCCCGGGATGACCGCGCCGCAACGGCAGACTCTAACCAGATGGTTGGCCCGGTCGACATCGTCCTGTTGGAAGGCTGGTGCGTTGGGGCGACGGCGCAGAGCGCTGACCAAATAGTCGCACCGCTCAATTCGCTTGAGCAAAACGATGACCCCGAAGGCGGCTACCGCCGCTACATCAACGAACAGCTTGCTGGTCCCTATAGGCAAATGTTCGCTGAGCTTGACGCGCTAGTGTTCCTGAAGGTCCCGTCGATGGACTGTGTTCTTTCGTGGCGACGCAAGCAGGAAGACAAGCTGAGGGCTGAGCGAGGCAATGAGCACGGGGTAATGAGTGACGCGGAAGTTGCACGCTTCGTGATGCACTACGAACGCCTGACGCGACACTTGCTCGCGACATTGCCAGCCTTGGCCGACGTAGTCATCCCGCTCGAAGAAGACCACACGATGCGAGAGCCTCGCTTCCGCTAGCCGCTGGCTCAGTTTCAGCTAGCGAGTGGTTGACCAAATATCAAACGCCGGCAGGAGACATAGCCTCCGCCGGCGTTTGATTTAGCGCAGAGACCAAGCCTCAGCGCAGAGCGATCTTAGCGTAGAGAGCCAGGGCGACCCGCGAGCTTGATCACTTCGCCGGTATCTACCAGGGAGGAGCCCTCAACAGCGAGAATCGACACGTCGCTCGTCAAGAAGTTACCCACGTAGACGTACTTGCCATCCGGACCGAACTGGATGCCTTCTGGAAGTCCACCGACCTCCATCGAATTTCCAACTACAACCTTCTTCGCGTCACTATCGATGCTCAGCGAGACCACGCGCCCCTTGGCGTGATAAAACGCTGCGTCGTGCGCCGAGTTGCTGCCGTTGAGCAGCCCGACTACCGCCATCTTGCCGTCGGGGCTGATACTGAGCCCCTCTGGAGCGTCGCCAACCTTGACTTGAGCGATCACCTTGGGAGGCTCGACCGTGAGGTCGATGACGGACACGGTGTCTTCGACGCCGTCCGGTTTGCCGCCCGAGCCGCCACCGATGTCACAGGTTAGGGCAAGTTTTCCGTCTGGGGTGATTTTCACGTTGTACACCCAAGAGCCAACCTCCATGTCTTTGCTGGGGTCGTGCGTCACTTCGCCATTCTCACCGATGTCGACGACCACGATCTTACCTGCGGTATCATGAAGGACGACCAGCGCTCTCCTCCCATCGGGTGTAAACGTCACCGCAGCCGGTTGGTTGGTCCCCTCGCCAATTCCCAAGTCGACAGTTCCGGTCTTAGTGACCTCTTTGCCTTCAATCTTTAGGACTGTGAGGTTCTTTCCCTTGCGGTTAGCTACCAGCGCCATGGTACCGTCAGGGCTGATGCCGATGCCGGAAGGCATCAGCTGACCGCCGTCTACTTCGCCGATTGCAGTCGGCTTTTCTCCCGACAAATCGATCACGTGGATGCGAGTCGCTGGCTTCATGGCCCACGCGTCCGGCTTTTCTGCCTTTGGGTCTTGCCAGGTGGTGATGGAGTCAGAGATCAGCGCCAAGGAGCCGTCAGGGGTGATCGCGATGTTAACAGGCGGACCAAACACTGAGTTGGACAACGGCAAGGTCTCGAGCAGCGCGGGCCGCTTGCCATCGCTGATGTCGTAGAAAGCCACGGCATCCGTGTTGGGCTCTGAGAAAACCACAACGCCCTTTGCGTCCCAGGTGGCTTTCTGCTCCGTGCCGACAATCAGAATTGGAACCTGCTTCGGTTGGACGACCGCGTCTGCCGCCGCCGGCGCCTCAGGCTTCTTGAAGCTGGAGCAGGCGACCAACGCACTAAGTGGCAAAATCAAAGCCAAAAGATTCAAGGATCTCAATGTTATCTCCGTCGTGGGTGAGAGTTATACAAACGCAGCTGTCGCATGTGCGGCCTGCCGCAAGCACTTCTTGACGAACAGTACACTGTTCGCAGGCAGCGACAGCAAAAAATGTTCACCCGAGGCGAGAACGACCCCCATGATCTAGTTCGTAGCGGGTACCGCTGCTCGTGATGTTGGACCAACAAAAAGCGACCGGGAGAATAGGGGCTAGCAAGCGGCGCTCAGTCGTGTACGGTGCGCGCCGTCCACAAGAGGGCACGTATTCGACGCAGACCGTGTTGAGCTCAAGCATTCAGCATCGGGCTGCGCGTAGCTGAATCCCAGGAGGTTCGTGTTTGGTATGAAGATTCTCAATCTCAATTCGCTGAAATGGATGTTGGCTGGCGCTGTTGTCACGAGTGCAGCTCTGAAGACAACGGACTCCCATGCAGAGATCGTTCTGTATGAAAAAGACGGTTTAACCTTCGGCACAAGCGGTCAAGTGAACGCTTATCTAAGCTGGGCGCTCGCCGATCGCTTTCCAACGCCAAACAGCACTGCAGCCGTGGCGCCGGCTGTGGGCGTGCCTCGCAAGTTTGTGGGTCCACAGAATTCACTGAACGGCGTTGCGGGGTTCGGTGAGGGCAGCCTTAACCCTGACGGTACCTACGCCGTCAAGCCTGACGGGGACATCGCCACGGCGCGGGTTCGCGGCGGTTACGCAAGTACCCTCTTGAGGTTCAACGTAAAACAGCAGATCGCCGAAGACCACTCGGTCAGTGCCCGAATCGGCTTTTGGATGCCTGTTCACGGTGAATTTCAAACCAAGAACCACGAGATCCCCGCCAGCGTGCGTGAGCAATACGCCAAGCTCACGGGCCCTTGGGGCTCTATCTTGGGTGGGCGCGACGTCGCGCTC
>JBDKJZ010000111.1:0-12104 GCA_039796375.1 Pseudomonadota bacterium | reverse complement strand
GCCCAGTCGCGAGCCAGCTCGGTGCGCGCGATAAACCCGGCCGACAAGGGAAGCGCACCCAGCAATGCGAACAGCGCACACAACAGCTGCGTGAGCGCGCGCCCCCAATCCTTCTTTCGAGGTTGGAAGCTGGAGCTTAGGGGGGGGGGAGTCATCCTGCCGGCTAGGTGCTGGTCAAATGTTCATTGCGGGTAGGTGAGCCGCCAGTCGGTCAGGGTGAGGTCTTGGGGGACTCTGCCGTATCGGCCAGCGCTACGTCAAAATCAGGGGGTTTCCGCCGGATTGTTCCACCCTACTGGTATCAAACGTTCGGCGCTTCAGGAGCGGGCTGGGCCTTTTGAGCGGCGAACCCGCGCATCATCGCCTTGGACGCGAGTGGACCAGCGATGCCGAGCAACCCTCGCTCCGGCGCGAGCTGGCCAATCAGCCCAAACAAGAGCGCGACGGTCCTCTCTACGTAGAAGTAGCCTTCGGGGTACTGGAGGCTGCCGGTGACGCTGCGAAGGCGCCCTTTGAGTTGATTGAAGCCCGAGAGTTTCTGAAGCTGGCCCCGATCGATGCTCGAAAAATTCGTGATCTTCACGTCGCGCAGCACCGCGAGGTATTCGAGACTGACCGCCTCAAGCAACGCCCGGTCACCGTCTTCAGCGACAAACCCCATCGCCTCAATGCCCTGAAATACCATCTGGGGGTTGCGACTCAGGCCCCCCATGAAGACCTTCTTTAAGCCAGCCACCAGGGGCTCGCTCAAGTCCTCTACCGCGCCGTAGTCTAAGATGACCAGCTGATTGCCAGGGCGGGCGAGTAAGTTTCCGGGGTGAGGGTCGGCGTGAAACACGCGGTGTTCCAGCAACATCTGCAAATAGCAGTCGACTATCAGCTCGGCGACAGCGCTGCGGTCGATTCCTTCGCGGACCAATCGGTCATTGTCCGTCAGTTTGACGCCAGATTCGAAGCTCATCACGAGGACTGCCTTGTGACAGAGCTCGGGAACGACCGTAGGCACGATGACTTGCGGGCGATCCTTGAAGATCTCGCGCATTCGCTCCAGGTTGCTGCGCTCATGGGTGTAGTCGGTCTCGTGCCGAAGCATGCTGTCCACCTGGTCAATCACCGACCCACTTCGCCTAAACCCAAACACCCGGTGGACCACCGGCATCACCCAGCGCAGCACCCGCATGTCGGCTTCGATAAGGCTCTCGATATTTGGGTACAGCAGCTTGACCGCGACTTCTTGTCCTGAGGCAGTGACCGCCCGATGCACTTGCGCCAGGGAGGCGGCGGCCACCGGGACTTCGTCAAACTCACGAAAGTGACGCAATGGATCGGCGCCGTACGCTTCCACCAATCGCGCACGCATTTCCCCAAACGTCCTCGGGCTGACAGCGTCCTGAAGCTTCTCTAGCGCTTCCCCATAGGCTTGCGGCAGGAACGGGGCGAGCACGCTCACCACCTGCCCGAACTTGATGAAGACACCTCTCAGCCGCGTGAACCCCGCGGCCAGGCGCGCAGCATTCTGCCGGTGCGTGCGCTCCCAGCGCTGGACGAAGAATCTTCGCCCACTGGTCCGCCAGAGGGTCCACTGCCACGCGTACGAGCCGAGGACCGTCGCGAAGAGCAGTACTGCACGAAGCTGCCTGAACAAAGCAGCCCTACAGTACCCGCATCCCAGGCTCCCACAATGCTCGGCGGGAAATTGCGTCCCAATTTTACCCCGTTTCGGCCGACACCTAGCGGTAAACGGGTTTCCCCCTGCGAATCGGGCTCGCCCATTTTCGACAGCTTTCGTAAGTTCCGGCCATGGCTGACTTCATCTTCACGATGACCGACGTGTCCAAGGTGCACCCCCCTGACAAGGTGGTGCTCAAGAACATCCACCTCAGTTTCTATCCCGGCGCCAAGATCGGCGTGCTGGGCGCGAACGGGTCTGGAAAGTCGTCTTTGCTTCGCATTATGGCTGGCGTGGACACGGAAATCCTTGGGGACGCGAAGGCGCGCCCTGGGACCAAAATCGGTTACTTTGAGCAGGAGCCGCAGCTCGGCGGATTCGAGACCGTCCGTGAAGTGGTCGATGAAGCCGTGATTGAGACCCGGCGACTTCTGACCGATTTCGAAGCTGTGAACGCGAAATTCGCGGAGCCGATGAGCGACGACGAGATGTCGGCGTTGATGGACCAACAAGCGAAGCTGCAGGACAAGATTGACGCTGCGGACGCTTGGAACCTGGATTCAACTGTCGAGACAGCGATGGACGCGTTGCGGCTTCCCCCTGGCGACCAGAAGGTCAAACACCTGTCCGGTGGGGAGCGCCGGCGCGTCGCGCTTTGCAAGCTTCTACTCAGCAATCCCGACTTGCTACTTCTGGATGAGCCGACCAACCACTTGGACGCTGAGTCGGTCGCTTGGCTTGAGCGCTTTCTCCACGAGTTCACCGGGACAGTGGTGGCGGTGACCCACGATCGCTATTTCTTAGACAACGTGGCGGGCTGGATCTTGGAGCTAGATCGCGGACATGGTTACCCGTTCAAGGGCAACTACTCTGGGTGGCTAGAGCAGAAAGCCGCACGCCTCGCCGATGAGGAGAAGCAAGAAAGCGCCAAGCAGCGCAAGTTGAAGCAGGAACTCGAATGGGTCCGCTCTTCGCCGCGCGCCCGTCAGGCGAAGAGCAAGGCTCGCTTGAAGGCCTACGATGAGCTGACCGCCGCGGCGTCGCAATCCAAGACCGACGGAAGCGAGATCATCATCCCCGCTGGCCCACGCCTGGGCGACCTGGTGCTTGACGTGACCAGCCTGAAGAAGGGTTTTGGAGATCAGCTGCTCATTGATGGGTTGGACTTCAAGCTGCCCCGAAGCGGCATCGTCGGCGTGATTGGTGGCAACGGTGCGGGCAAGTCCACGCTCTTCAAGATGATCACCGGGTCCGAGCAGCCAGACTCGGGCACGTTGGTCGTGGGTGAAACGGTCCAGGTCGCCTATGTCGATCAAAGCCGCGCCGAACTCAAAGGCGACCACAACATCTGGGAAGAAATCTCCGGTGGGGAAGAAAAGATCGACGTTGGGGGGCGCGAGGTAGCCTCGCGTGCGTACTGCTCGTGGTTTGGCTTTCGCGGAGGCGATCAACAGAAGAAGCTCGGCAGTCTCTCCGGCGGAGAGCGCAACCGTGTGCATCTCGCCAAGCTGCTGAAGGAAGGCGGAAACCTCCTGCTCTTAGATGAGCCAACGAACGACCTAGACGTCGAAACTCTGCGTGGACTAGAGAGCGCTCTTCTCGGGTTTCCGGGCTGCGCGATGGTGATTAGCCACGATCGCTGGTTCTTGAATCGAATCGCGACGCACATTCTGGCCTTCGAAGGGGACAGCAAGGTCGTGTGGTTCGAAGGAAACTACGAAGACTACGAAGAGGACAAGCGGCGTCGGCTAGGTGACGACGCGCTGAAACCTCGGCGTATGCGCTACAAGCCCTTGACACACTAAGGGCAGGAGCCAAGGCGCGGCCGGCACTGGCCGCGCTTGCGGGGCGGGGGTTGTCCTTCGGTTTCTCGCTGGCCCGCCCTCGGGGACCTAGGTGTCTCGGAGCTGAGTCTCGACGGTGCTCGTCACACCCTCGGGTGGAGTTTTGGTTTCAACGATCTCGATCGTCTCACCACCAACCGTGATGCGATCACCCGCCTTCAGCAGGGTCGGACCCGTCAGCAACGACCCGTTGAGCGATGTACCGTTGCGGCTGTTGAGGTCGGTGAGAGTGAGAACACCACCGCGGTGGTGAATCGCGGCGTGTTCCCTTGAGGCGGCCTCAGTGTCGAGTACAATGGTGCAGTATCGACTTCGGCCCACGGTAGTCTCACCTTCGCGTAGAGCGAAGCGCTGCGCTTTGACCTTGACCCAGTACATCATGGGCTCCGTCTGGCCTGACCTACTGGGAACTCCAGGACCGCCACAGTTCCGCCACCCTCGCGGGCCGACAAGTGGATCTCGCCGCCGTGTTCGGCCATGACCTCGCGGGTCAAGGCTAGCCCAATTCCCGTCCCGTGCCCGGCCGGCTTAGTCGTGGCGAACGCCTCGAAGAGCCGGCTCTGCATCTCTTTGGCGATACCGGGACCCGAGTCTTCTACCTCGATGCGGACGTGAGACGTCGTCGAAGCGATCTTGACCCACACCCCTCGGCCGCGCTCCGCCGCGGCGTCGATCGCGTTGGCCACGATATTGATAATCGCTTGGGAGAGTCGAGAAGGGTCATGTTCGACGTCAAGAGTTGAGTCGTGGGCTCCTAAGACGCTCAGGCTGACGCCCCGGTTGATCGCGCGGGGTCGGACCATTCTCAACGCAGACTCTAGAGTCTTGCTTAATGGAGCTCGCGTGGTTTCCACGGGAGCGCGCCGAGCGAGACCGCACATTTGATCGACGAAACCTGCGATGCGCTCGGAGGCCAACTCCAGGTCGTCAGCTGTTTCTCGCAGCTCGTCATTGCTGCTCTGGTCGGCGAAGTCTTTTAGCCAGGCAGCGCAGCTGCGTATGACCGCTAGCGGATTGTTAATTTCGTGCGACATGGTCGCAGAAATGCGGCCGAGGGTAGCCAACTGCTGCGACTGTAGCAGGTCTCGCTCAAGGACGGCCTGGGCCGTGATGTCCAAGGACACCTCCGCGTATTCTAGGGTTGAGCCTGGTACCTCCCCGTTGACCCGAGAACGCGAGACGAGCACCTCAATTTGTTTTCCATCAGCTCGACAGCGCGTGGTCTGAGAAGCGCGCCGCTCCGGGCGGCGGTGCGAACTGCCGGGGTCCACGCCTTCGGTCAAGATGCTGACATGCGCGCCGAGTGCTGCTTCTGGTGTGAAGCCATAGGTCCTCGTGGCGCCGTTGTTCCAGGACACGATACGCATGTCTCGGTCCAGTCCAATGATCGCTTCAAACGTCGACTGCACTAGCAGAGCGAGCTCATCGGCTCGGGTCTCCACCGTGCGTCTCCCCCGTTCCAGGGTCGCCAGTTCAGCGTCACGCACCAACCGTTGGGCAACGAAGGCGGCGTCGAACGGCTTCGCGATGAACTGTGCTGTTCGAGCTCGCTCCGGGCCGCTGTGCTCAGTCGCCGTGCCTGGGCCGATCACATAGCATCGACACCAGGGCGAGTGTCTGGCGAGATCCGCGATGCGCGCTTGATGGTCGCTCAGTTCTTGGTCGAAGACGGCAACTAGCGGTGCGCTGTCGGAATCGCTGGGTGCCTGGTTCCAGGTATACGCAGCATTCCGCCGCCCCAATGCCGAGCAAAGCAGTGGAATAGCCTCCTGATCTGACGAGACAATCAAGATTCCCATGGGATTTCGCGCACGAAGCGACTGCACCAACAATGTTAGTGACGCTATCATGCGGGTTGTGTGGTGAAAATGTTTCCCCGACCGCTCCGGCGAGAACAGTGCAATTCCAGGCTAGGGGCAAATTCTGGAAATTGAGGATTGTGTGCACACGCGCACACTTCCCTGCAAGATCGGTCACCTCAGTGTGAGATGTTGGCCTCTGCTTAGCCTGCGGGTGCTGCCGCTGGCTCTGCCGCAGGCTTGCGAAAGGGTTCCGGAGCGGGAGTTCGATCAAACGGTGAGCCGCTCGGGCTCATGTCGCTCAGCATGCTCAGACGGACCGCACGGTGTGGTATGGTGTCCGAAGGAGCTACAGGAGCGACGGGGTAGGAGCTGCCGCACAGGAATAGCGCGTCGACGATCTCATGGGTCTTGATCGAACCTAGGGCGGTGATTCGAACCTCAGCCTCAAGCGCACACAGGTCTCCTACCAATCCGGCTTGGCGAGCAGCGTCGGCGTTTTCGCAAAGTCGCAGCCTGGTTACGTAGTCTCGCACGTTCATCTTTTTTCCGAGGCCCTTGACGCGACGCATCACTAGGCGCTCATCGCTCGCCAGGAACCGCTCGATCTCGCGCTCCACATTGGCGCGGCCGCCCAGCGCCTTCAGCGCCGACGTTGCGAAGACGATCAGGTAACGCGCGCCCGTGATGAGTGCATTTACCCGGGGTTCATGGGGATCTAGGGCCCGGACGCCCGTGAAGCTCAGGCCCTCTGGGCTTTGTTGATTCAGGCGGGTCTTGAGCTCGTCGGCGTCGGGCGCGTCAATCAGCTTGATGTCGACATACTCATCCAAGCTGGCTACGCCCAAGGACAGCGCCGGTCCGAAAGAGATATCAGGCTTGGGGTGGAATCCTTGCGTGTAGTGGGTTCGCACATCGGCGCGGCGGATCACCCGGGGTAGCTCCCGAAGCAAGTCCAGATGCCCCAACATCGCCATGGCACGCGTCTTCTCAAAACGTAGCCGGAATCGGCGTGGCTCCCCTCCTGGTCGCGGCGGTCGGTACTGCTCCGGGTCGCCCTTCGTCTTCCCTGCTTGCGTCGGCATCGGCAGGAGCGGTAGGCGAGCGCGCTGCCCGGGTTCAGTCGCGCCCATTTGAGTCAGCTGCACAATGCGTTCCTCGCGCATTTGGCTCATGTCGCAGGCGATGCCGCAGTCGTAGCACACGAGGCGGCGATCATCTGCGCTGGCCTCCTGGGTATTGGTGTGATGAATGAACATTCCCTTCGCCTTGCCGCAGGGGGGGCTGAGGCGATTGTTCAGGGCCTTGCGGTACTCGCGCAAGAGGAATCCCTCTTCGAGGCCGATGTCGAAGTGGTCCCAGGGCAGGCGCGCGTCGACCGGGATCGTTCCGAGGTACTGAGCCTGCTGGATTTCAAAATGGTCAAAGGCCTCCTGCCACAAGTCCAAGCGAAGCAGCTCTTCCCATGAATCGAAGTAGGCGCCGTTCTGAAAAGCACGCTCAATCGCCGGGCCCAGGCGCCGGTCGCCGCGTGCGAGCACGCCCTCCAGGACAGTGGTGCTAGCGTCGTGGGTTTTTAAGTTGACGTTGTTTCGTCCGCGCGCGGCATCGCGCAGGATATTCTGCTTGCGCGCGATGCTGTCCATGCTGTCCATGGCACACCACTGAAATGGAGTGTGGGGTTTAGGGACGTGCGTGGACACGCTGACGGTGACCTTGGCGCGTCCGCGTCGCAGGCGCTGTCCGACGGCTAACGCATGTTTCCCGACGTCCACGATACCCTCGACATCTTCGTCGGTCTCCGTGGGCAGACCGATCATGAAGTACAACTTCATTTTGTCGAAGCCGCGAGAGAAGACCCGCTCAGCCGTGTCCATCAGCTGAGCTTCGGTGACGTTCTTATTGATCACGTCGCGCATCCGCTGCGTCCCAGCCTCCGGGGCAAACGTGAGACCCGCTGCCCGGACCTTGCGCATGTCGTCCAATAGGTCGTCAGCTAGCCCATAGGCGCGCAAGGACGCGACGCTCAAGCTAACACGCTCTGGCGCGGTCTTTTCGACCAGCTTCTTGATCAGCGGAGAGATGCAGCTGACATCGGCGGTCGACAGCGCCGCGAGGCTGACTTCGTCGTGCCCGCTCTTGGCGATCGCACGCTCGACTGTCGCAATGATTTCTTCCGGGTTCCGCTCGCGCACCGGGCGGTAGATCATCCCCGCCTGGCAGAACCGGCAACCCTCGGTGCAGCCGCGGGCGACCTCGATGCTCATGCGGTCAAAGATCGCCTCCGGGCCGCCTACTGGACCGTCGTCAGGAAAAGGGAATGTGTTGATGTCCGGCAGCAATCGCCGCTCGACCGGCAGCGGGGCGTAGGGGCTGTTCGTTCCGGTGACGACCTGAAAGCCAGCGACTTCGTCGATGGTGGTTTCATACAGTGAGGGGACGTAGACGCCGCTGATCTGCGCGAGGCGTTCAAGACGTTCGCGCCGCGGGATGCCTTGTTTCTTGAGGTCCGCCCAAAGCAGTGCGACCTCGGTGGTGAGCTCTTCACCGTCACCGATCGCGATGGCGTCGAAGAAGATCGCCATCGGCTCTGCGTGGGTCGCGACCGGGCCGCCCGCGATGACTAGCGGGTCATGATCTCCACGGTGTTCGCTACGAAGCGGGATGCCGCCAAGGTCGAGCATCAACAGGATGTTCGTGAAGGTCAGCTCATACTGCAGGCTGAAGCCGACCACATCGAAGTCGCAGAGCGGGCGCCGGTTCTCAAGTGAGCGGACGAACTCGCCGTTTGCTTTCAACTCACCGACCATGTCTTGCCACGGCGTGTAGCAACGCTCGGCCAGGATGCGCTCGTTGTCGTTGAGGATCCGATACAGCATGCGGTAGCCGAGATGGCTCATCCCGATGTCGTAGATGTCCGGGAAAGCCAAACACATGCGGCAATCCACTCCGTACCAGTCCTTCACTCGACTGCCGTGTTCGCGCCCCGTATAGCGGGTGGGCTTTTCGACCCGGTCGAGGAACTCAGCGTAAGGATGATCAAATAGCTTGGGCACGCGGTGACTCCGGAGGTAGCGGCGAGTGGGCCTTTTGGCGCGCCACCCGGATCCTGTCAACAAACGGCGGAATCGTCCACGAAGGCCGGCGACGCGATTGTTCCCTTTTGTGCGTGGCACTAGGCTGCGCCCATGAGCGACGTTGCATTGCGAGTCTGCGTCACCGGGTCCAACGGCCTTATTGGCTCGCACGTGGTGCGAGAGCTTCTCGTTCAGGGGTTTCAGGTCAAGGCCACCCTGCGGGTCGTTGATGATCCAAGCAAAAACGGACATTTGAGGGCCCTAGCGGGGGCCGAGCGCTTGGAGTTTGCCAAGATGGACTTGGAGCAGCCGGGGGACGTGGACGGCCTGCTCGACGATTGCGACGCGCTCATCCACTGCGCGACGGCGGTGAAGTTTGCAGCGAAAGACCCCCAACGAGAAATCGTTGACGTCGCGGTTCACGGCACGACGCGAGTGATGGCCGCGGCGGCCCGGTCGGAGCGCACGAAGCAGGTTGTCCACCTGTCCTCGATCGCCGCGATTGTCAGCTACACCAAGCCTCAGAACACCCGATTCACTTCCAAGGACTGGTGCGAAGACGCCAGCCTCCAGACGAATCCCTATGCCTTGGCGAAGACGTTGTCCGAGCGGGTGGCGCACGAGTCCGCAAACCCGAGAGCGGGGGCGACTGGCTATCGGCTGACGTGTATCAATCCCGGCTACGTGCTCGGACCGCTGCTAGCAAAGAGCCATCAGCACTCGAGCCCCGGGGTCGTTGCGGACATTCTGTCGCGGAAGTTCCCTGCCTGCCCGCCGATCAACTTCAGCGTCGTGGACGTTCGGGACGTCGCGGAGGCGTGCGTGCGAGTGCTGACAGCGGAGCTCATGGGCCATCGACTGTGCCTAGTTGCGGGAAACGTGTGGTGGCAAGAGATGGCACGGATACTAGCGAAAGAGTATCCGGCGCGAGGGATTCGTGTGGGAAGGCTACCGGTCGGTTTGGTCTACGCGGCGGCGCTATTCGACAAGCGGGTTCAGTTCCCGATGCTCAAGCGGATACTCAATCGGGTGACCCATCTAGACGGAGAGACGGCCGCGGCGACGCTTGGGCTCAGCTACCGCCCACTGCACACGAGCATTCGAGACACGGCCGCCTCAATGTTCCAGCTGGAGCTCATGCGGTGAGTGCGTGGCTCAAGGGCCCCGTCGAGCACCGCCACGACTGGTTTGACGGATTGAGCACCTTCCGGCTCCCCGCTGGGCCGCGACACTTTGAACCGGGGCAGTTCGTCAACCTTGCGCTGCAAGTGGGGCAACAGCGTGTGAGGCGAGCCTACTCGCTCGCTTCGGCCCCGGGCGAGGCCCCCGAGTTCTTCATCAG
Source organism: Pseudomonadota bacterium (assembly GCA_039796375.1). Lineage (GTDB taxonomy): Bacteria > Myxococcota_A > Polyangia > Polyangiales > Polyangiaceae > SZUA-265. The sequence goes on along the minus strand of JBDKJZ010000111.1, from coordinate 2,373 downwards.
CCGAGTAGACGGCGGGATGTTTACTCAGGAGTTGTTCTCTCTGCCTGAGGGGGCCGAGGTTGAAGTGGAGACGTCACCGAGCGGCTTCTTCACGCTCAGGTGGTTGCCCGACTTTGCCAAAGACCTCTGGCTGGTTTCGAGTGGTACCGGATTGGGACCGTTCATATCGATGCTGCGAACGCCAGGGGCACTGCAGCGTTTCGAGCACGTCGTTGTTGTTAACTGCGTCCGGCAGCGGGCGCAGCTCGCCTACCGCGCGGAGCTCGAGGCCTTCGCCAGAGGAGACTCCCGAGTTCGCTACGTGCCCGTGGTGACCCGGGAAGCGGGCTTCGGCGATGAATCGGGGCGGCTCTTATTTGGACGCCTCCCGAGCCAAGTGAGCTCGGGGAGACTTGAGGACCAGGCGGGGCTCCCTCTGTCGCTGGAGCGGGGTCACATCATGCTCTGCGGCAATCCCGAGATGATCCGAGACACATCCGCGGCTCTGACCGATCGGGGGCTCAGGCGCCACCTGAAACGTGCCCCGGGTCACATCACCACCGAGAAGTACTGGTGAATCCGGGTCGATGGGGCTGTACAGAACCTGTGGATAACTCCGTTTCGCGGACCCTCTGAGCCAGCCTCGCCGCCGGTCACTTAGAGCGGCAAGTGATATACAGCCGCCCAAAAAGGCTGTGACCGCTGGTGAAAAATGCGGTGGCCTCGCACGCGCGTGCTGTGGAAAACCCGGGGAATGCCCACAGGGTTCTGCCGCGCTCGGTGTCGCGGCCAGAACGCAGTTTCTGGGACTGAACCAGGGTTTCGGCGCTCAATTCGAGCCGACGACCGCGCGAATCGCTTGGACGAGAGCCTCCCTCCCGATAGGCTTTTGTACGACACCGTCGACCTGTAGCGCATCATCGGCCTCAATGTGTTGGCCAGTGAAGTACAGGATTCGCGCGTTGGGGCACTCGACCCGGAGTAGCCCCACCAGGTGGCTGCCTGATTCGTGCCCGAGCGTGCGATCGAGCAGCACAACATCAGCGGGGGGACGCAGCGGGAAGAGATTTCGCACCCCCTCCGAGTTGGCGGCGGAGATGACGTCAAACCCGGCGCCCTGCAGGCTGAGCTGGACCACCCGACGCACGGCGGGCTCATCATCAATCACCAACACCCTCTGGCGTTCTTGGGTGGCGGGTGTGGCACTGGCCTCGGGTGCTGGTGCTGCGGCTTCGCTGCAGATCGGCAGCAGTAGGAGGAATTCAGTGCGACCCGGGCGGCTTCTGCAGGCCAGTTGTCCCTCATGGCGGGACACAAACGCCTGCGCGGTAGACAGCCCGAGCCCCGTTCCTCGACCAGTCCGGGTGGTGAAGAACGGGTCGAAAATCTTCGAGGTGAGGTGGTCGGGGATTCCGGGGCCGTTGTCTTGGATGACCAGGTTGACCCACTGCGCTCCGAAGCGCTTCTCACGCTCCACCCACAGGCGGATTCTCGGGTCGGCGATGTTTCCGTCCACGAGGGCATCTCGCGCGTTCAGGATTAGGTTGCTGAGTACCTGCTCGATCGCGCCCTCTTCGCACTCGATCAGGCCGTCGCTGAGCACCTCCAACTCCAAGGCGATACCTTCTTGAACAGCCCGCCGGCAGAGCCGAACGACCTCAGCGGCGATTTCCCCGAGTCGTCGTTGTCGGCGCGCAACTGAGTTGCTTTGCCCTGAGATCAGCATCAATTGACGGACGATGCCAGCGGCGCGTTGACTCGCGTCCAGTGCGTCTGTGATCAGTTCCTGATGCTCAGAGGCGGCGACAGCGCCCTTCAGAGTCTGCAGGCATGGGATGATGACCATCAGCATGTTGTTGAAGTTGTGGGCCACGCCTGCGGTGATATAACCAACAGACGCCAACTGTTCGGCTTGCTGAAGGCGATCCGTCGCGTTTTGGTGCTCCGTCACGTCCATGCACGCGCCGAGGATCATGCTTGGAACTCCTCGCGGATCCAACATTACCCGGCCTGACATAAGCACCCAGCGCACCTCACCACCGCCCCGAACGATGCGCGAGATCTGCGGCTCCAGCTGGGGTTGTCCGAGTGAGCTGGTTGCGGCCTTCAGCCTATCGCGATCGTCCGGATGGGCCAAACGCTCAATCCAATCCGGCAGGCTGAGCGGGACCGCGTAGCCAGTGAGCTCGTGCATTTCGTTGTTCCAGACGACCTGGCCGCTCTGTAAATCCCAGCTCCACAGACCGAGTTTCGCCGCTTCAGCTGCGATGCGGAGCTCGGAGGCGATCAACGTGTCTTGGGTCGAACGAGCGTGACCGGAGCGGAATGCGCCGGTGTCGTTGTCTTCGACTTTCCTGCTCACTCAGACTCCTGCGGCTTCGAAACGCTGATGGC
>JBDKJZ010000110.1:0-12218 GCA_039796375.1 Pseudomonadota bacterium | reverse complement strand
AGGTCATCGTGCGGCCCCTCGACAATCGAGAAGCTGGAGGTCAGGCAGGCGTTCTCCACTTGTCGGCTGCCCCACTTCCGGCCGATCAAACGTTTCGCCGCATAGGCAGTGTTTTCGGCATTGGTGATCGCTTGGCGCTTGGCGATGTGTCCCACCAGGCGCTTGCCGGCTTGCGTGACTGCGACCATGCTGGGCGTCGTCTTGTAACCGCCACGGTTCGGAATCACCTTCGGCCCCTCATTGTCCAGCACGGCGACGCAAGAGTTCGTCGTTCCGAGGTCGATACCGATTACACGATCCATAGCGTCTCCGTCTTAAACGTCACCACGCTTCACGCGGTTGAGCCAGGTTTTTATCGTATCATCCTCAGGGCTTAGCCGAAGGGCCTTATCTAGTTCTGTAAGCGCGCTGGAGGACATCCCGGCCTCGGCGTAGATCTGCCCCAGAAAGAGCCTGACCTGTGCGTTGTTGGGATCTAGCGCTACGGCGTGCTTGGCGTAGTCACCGGCTTGACGCAGCTGCCCTTCCACGTTCTTCGCGCACTCGGCCGCCTTTAGGTAGAGGGAGCTACTCTGCTTGCCGCGCGCGGCGCGCGCGAAGAGCCTGGCCGCGTTTGGGTAGTCCCGGTGGCTCTCGCTGGACCGGGCTTGGGACTCGAAAGTGTCCGCCAACTCGATCTCCATGCGTGACTCTGCGGCAGACAACCGCTGGCTGATCGCTGGGTTTTCGGGGTCCAAACTGAGTGCTAAGCGCAAAGAATTCGCTAGTCCGACGACGTTTCCTGCTTCTTCGGCGCACTTGGCCGCTGCGAGATAACGTTGTGCGGGATCGGACGCCCGGAAACCCCTCAGGTTGATCGCGTCGACTCTTCCAGATGAGCCACTGGTAGGCGGGGTTAGGGGTGAGGTGCCGGAGGGGGAAGGCGGGGCGGAGTGTTGCCCCGAAGTCCCCGTTTGGAACTTGCGAGCGAGCGCCCGCCGGCGGGCGTCAGAATCGCCGGGGTTCGGACTGATCGGCGGCGCTGTGTGCTGTTGGGCCGTAGGTTCACGCGCGTTCGGGCTCGACCGCAGCGTGGTGGGCGGAACGGTCGGCGTGCGGGCATCGACAGGCTGCCCCGCGGGGGAAGGAAAGGTGACACTCACCGATGGCGCAGCGGTTGGGGCGCCTTCGGACTGAAGCCCGCGCTCCGCGGCGGGTGGCAGCGTCAAGTCGTACTCCTCGCGGCGTCTTGCCCGCGTCAGCGTGTCGTGAGCCAACGTGAGACGTTGGAACACCTTCTCCAGGCGCCCCTTGTTCTCTCCGAGGTCTTGTCCGAAGTACTTGTCGGGGTGGAAGTCGGAGACCACCGCGAAGTAGGCGTCTTTGATGGTCTGCTTGTCAGCGTCGCGCGGAACACCGAGCAGCTCGTAGTGGTCCTGCTGTTCGATCGCGACCAGCATGTCGCTCACCCGCCGCTTGTGGTTGTTCCCGAAGCGTCCGCTAGGTTTGTTCGGTTCGCTCGTGCCCGCATCAGCCTTGGCCTCGGCCGTGACCGCGCCGGTCGGCGAGTGAGCCGGACGCACCCCCTCTCCACTTCGCGCAATGTCCCCGTCGTAGCGCACGGCGCCCAACTGATGCAGCTTTGCGAGCGCCTCCCCGACTCGATCTTCAGGCAGCCCAGTTGAATGCGAAATTTCCTCGGGTCCCACCGACCCGTCCACGCGTGACCACACAAAGGCCTCCTCTGGGGCGAGGGGCAGTCTTCGGATATCCACGCTCGGCACGGGCAGCGGGATCCGAGCGAACGAACTGGGTGCTGGCGTTGTCACTCCCTGGCCGCAAGCCTGCCATCATCGCCGACAGAGGGCGAGCACCTGGCCGAGTCCGACCCCGTCGCTGCCGGTCGCAAGTCCGGGCGAGCTTATGTGGGCTCTGAGTAGCCAATGTACTTTGACAGGCTAGGCGCGCGACTCTAAGCGTCTCCCCATGAGTCGCGGATCCAAGGTTTGCCCTGAGTGTGGCGCTCTGAACAGCGTGGATTCCGAAAGTTGTGGGCGCTGCGAAAGCCGCTTCCCCGGGGCGATTCGCGCCTGGCTCATGGACTCCTGGGTGAGCTTGATGGGACGTGAGATCCCGATGACCCGCTTCTTCGTAGGCTTGTCCATCGGGCTTTACGGGATGGGGGTCCTCTCCGGCGTGGACTTCGACATCATGGGAGGTTTCTCCGGTGCCCAGGCGCTTCGCTGGGGCGCAGTGACTCCGGCGCTTGCGCAGGTGGAGCCCTGGCGTTTGGTGTCGGCCATCTTCATTCACTTCGGCGTGCTGCATTTGGGTTTGAACATGATGGGGCTCGTCGACCTTGGAAAGCAGCTTGAGCGTTTGATTGGCTCTGCGCGGTTCGCGACGTTGTTCGTTTTTACCGGCATAGCCGGATTCGTCCTCAGCGGCCTTTACTACGCCACGTTTGGCTCAATGAATCAGGGCACTGGGGGCGCAAGCGGCGGGGTATTCGGGGTCATCGCAGGGTTGATCGGCTACCTGTATGCGCGCAAAGATCCGCGCTGGAAATCGATGTTCATCCGGCTTGCAATTTACACCCTGTTGTTCGCGCTGATGGGGGGCGCCGTGAACAACGCCGCGCACTTGGGCGGCTTTCTTGCCGGGGCGCCGCTGGGATACTTCTTCTACAAAGAGCGTCGTCCTGCGCGACTTCAGAGGCTATTTCAGGGCCTCGCTTGGGTCTTCGCTGTGGGCTCGATCGCGTCCGTGTTACTCACCAACGCCTCGGACACGTGGCGCGTCGAGCGTGCCCGGGAGATCCAGCGCCAAGGATTCGAACCTGTCCTAGACTGAGGAGCGTACTTTCCGGCGATCGTCCCAAACGGGCTTATCAGCGTCGCGTTGTTGCCTGAGCGCTAAAGGGACCTTGGACTTGGGTCATGCCGTCCGGAAAACGGGCTTCTCCGAGCCACTCGCCAGAGAAGCCCATCGGTTGCGCGTCGTCGTTGACCTTGGACGGGCCCGCGGCCAGCACTTGAATCGAGGCGGGACCAGGCTCGGCCAAAGTGGCGGCCAGCCACATCTCCGCAAGCGCGGTTCGGCAGAGCTTGGCCGCGCACGCGGAGTTGCAGACCAGCTCTTCTGTGGCGGCACCGATTTCTTCAGGGCGGGCGGACTGGGTCAGAGCCCTTCCCAGGGCTTCGCAGTTGAGCCTGGCGGCGAGCGTCTGGGGAAGGGTCAGGGGCGGCGCAGCGATAGGCCCGCCCGCCTGCAGGGCGCCCTCCGCGAGCTGCGCAAAGAGCCGTGATGGTTGGAAGTGAAACGTGACATCTGCCCGTAGGGAGTCGCCTGGGGTCGCAACGAAGGTGGCCAGATAGGTCTCCGGCATCCCGACGTTCCGGGGTGAGCTCCCTGCGACGGCGCTGAGACTAAGCACGGCCCGACCCGTCGCGCTGCCGGATGTTCGAAGCCGACCCACGAAGAACGCAGGGTCATAGAGCCGGTCGCTTCCGGCCAGGAGCCAGACCCGAAGAGCTTCCCGCAGGCCGCCCTCTGCTTGGTCGCCCATGAACTGAGTGACGCGCGCGCGCCACGCCTCCAGTTCGCTGTCACCCGGTGGAGGTTCCAGCTGCTGCGCGGCGCTCAACAGCGCCTGATGGAGAGCGACGGCGTCGCTCACTGCGCCGGCAAAGGCGAGCACCATCGTCTCCAGCACGGCGTTGACTTCCCCCTGCAGGCTCGGCGAGGGCCCGAGCCCGAGAGTGAGCGGCATGTCGAGGTCTCTGATTTGTAGCGGTCGGTCCAGCGCTGAGACGGTCACCGTGCTGCTCTGATTGACGCTGAGCAACACGTCTTGTTTGCATCCAAACACAGAGTGCCTAGAGCGCAGCAGCACTGTCAGCGGTCGTTCTGCCGGTTGTCGCTCCAACACTATCGGCCGGCCCAGCGGGAAGCTCTGAGTCTTGCCAGGCAAGTCATAGCTCGCGTAGTTGCTGCAATCCGCCTCTGGCAGCACAGTGACATGCCAGCCATCAAGAGTGCGCAACCCGAGGTACTCGGGATGAACAACGAGCGTGCCTCGAAGGATTGGTCTGACCTGGATATTCGATTCAGCGCTAGCTTCGCCCACGGACACGTGCAGCTGAAGCTCCCTCGCTTCTGAGGCCACGGTTAGCAACACCTCGGCCTCACCCGCAGCGTTGGTCTCCGGGCGATTGGTGTCTAGGAACGCGGCGCTGGTGTCGCCAAACAGAGCTGCGCGCAGCTCGTACCGCCGTGCCGGTGAGACGGTGATTCTGAAACGATGCGCCTCGCCGGGGAGGAGGCTGAGCGTCCGAGGGCTGAGTGTGAGCCGAGGCGCTTCGGCGTTCCCCGTGCTTGGGACCCCGTCTTCAGCGCCGGAGGACGAGTCGCCGTCCTTGCCCCCCGGACCGCCGGTTCCACATCCGGATGACACAAAGGCGCAAGCCAGCGCGGCGGTAGTCCAGAACGCCAGACTAGGCCACTCGAAGCGAGGCAGGACTATGGGCAAACTAGGCAAGACGGGATCCGGGTTCGGTACATCGGCTCTTTAAGGCCAACCGCAGCATCCGACGGAAAGTCGTTTGCGGCAAGCTGTCGGTGGTATCGTGAAAGAATGTCCTCCACGACGATGGCCACCCCGACCCGACTCCTGGTGGTCGACGACGAGCCCGGGCTGCGCCAGATGCTCGGTATCCTGTTCCGACGCGAGGGCTACGACGTAGTGGGGGTTCCGGGGTACGACGAGGCAGCGGAGGCCATCGCCCAGTCGCCTCGTCCGTTTCCGATCGTGTTGACGGATCTCGTCATGCCCGACGGATCGGGGCTTGACGTGCTCGCCGCCGCGAAGCGCCGGGATCCTCACACCGCGGTGATCTTGATGACCGCGCATTCGACTATCGACAACGCGATCATGGCGATGCGGTCTGGGGCCTTCAACTTCGTGTCGAAACCCTTCGATCCGAGTGAGCTTGCGGCGTTGGTCGCCAAGGCGCTCGAGACGCACGCGCTCTCGGCCGAGAATGCTATCCTGAAGGCTCGGTTTGCGGCGACCTCTACTGAGCTCGTGGCTCGAAGTCCCGCGATGCGTAGCACCTTGGACCTGGTGAGACGCATCGCGGACACCAAGACGACTGTGCTCCTGACCGGCGAGTCTGGAACCGGCAAGGAACGGATCGCGCGCACCATCCACGAGATGTCGCAGCGAAAAGGAAAGCCGTTCCTGGTGGTCAACTGCGGCGCCCTGCCGGAGAACCTGATGGAGAGCGAGCTGTTCGGCCATGAAAAGGGAGCCTTCACCGGAGCGAGTGGTCGGCACCTAGGCCTCTTTCGGGAGGCGGAGGGCGGAACAGTGATGCTCGATGAGGTGGGGGAGCTGCCCTTGGCGCTGCAGGTGAAGCTGCTTCGAGTGCTCCAGGAGCGGCTGGTGCGACCGGTGGGGTCGTCCCAGGAGGTGCCCGTGGACGTGAGGGTGTTGGCGGCCACGAACCGTGACGTCGAGGAGGATGTGAAATCGGGCGCGTTCCGGCAGGACCTTTACTACCGGCTCAACGTGATCCGGATTGAACTCCCACCCCTGCGGTCGCGTCGGGAGGACGTGCCGGAGCTGCTTGAACGTTTCATTCTCCGGTTCTCACGCGAGATGGGCAAAGAGGTGTCGGCTTTGACCCCCGACGCGCTGCGCGCGGTAGAGCGCTACTCGTTTCCAGGCAATGTTAGGGAGCTGGAAAACATGATGGAGCGTGCCGTAGCGCTCTCTGGATCCCGCTCGATTGGCCTGGGGGATTTGCCCCACGAGGTGAGCGGGATGTCCGCAGCGCAATCGGCAGGTCTGCTCACGCTTCCTGCCGAAGGGTGCAACCTCGACGAAGTGCTCGGTGAGGTTGAAAGGCGGCTGCTCATTCAGGCCCTCGAGCGCTCCGGCGGGGTGCGCAAGCGAGCCGCAGCACTCCTCGGGATCACGTTTCGCTCGATCCGCTATCGACTCGCCAAGCACGCTCTGGCCGATCCGAACGAACCTGAGTCGGTGGAGGGCGACGAATAAGCGAACCCTTTAGCACCGTGCCGGGGGTGAGCCTGCCGCGCAGCTAGCGCGCCGACGGGGGGGCTGTCATACTGACCGAACATGACTCTACGGCGGCGCGCGCGTGGCTTCACGCTTGTTGAATTGATGGTGGTCGTCGTGATCATGGGGGTAATGGCCGCGATTAGTCTCCAAGTCTTCAGCCAACAGGTCAGCTCCTCCAAGGGCATCGAGGCGCTCTCGATGGTGCAGAGCATCCGCGCCGCCCAAGAGCGTCACCGGGCGATGCACACTGTGTACCTCAGCGTCTCGGAGAATGGGTGGTATCCACGGGACCCCTCCGCTGGGGGCGTGGGTAGACAGCGTAGGTCGTTTTATCATCCGGCTGCCGATGACTCCCATGGGGACAACCCGCGCTGGTGGCAGCTCAAGCCGACCGTCTCGGGCGCTGTGTATTTCGGCTATCAGACCAACGCTGGCGTCCCCGGGAGCCCTATGACTGCCCCGTTGGTTGCCGTTGATGGCCTGACCTGGCCAGCAACGACTGAGCCCTGGTACGTGATTCAATGCATCGCCGACGCCGATGGCAACGGCCAGATCGGGTACTACCTGGCCTCGAGTGTGAATAATGAAGTGTACCGGATGAACGAAGGCGAGTAGCCGTCGCCGAGCGCTGACTCTCGCGTGCAACAGTGTGCCCTCACGTGCGCTGTCTCAGGCTTCGGCCGGTCCGGGTGCCAGTCTTTTCGTGCGCGTCTGACGTTGGGCGTTCAAGTTCTGGACACCTTTAACCGTATAGAGCGAACGATACAAAAATTGTCCACCCGGGACGCTTCGGGTGACGCTTTTTGTCGGCGACAAGGTCGGGGCTTGTTCCAGCTCGGGACAGGGCGACCGGTACCAGGCAAAACCCGCTCGATTCCCACTCCAAGACCCCACTGGCACGGCCCTCGCATAGACACTGATTATCCCGCTTATGCAACCGCGACTCACCTCCGCCACCCGAAAGCAGCAGTCAGGGTTCACCCTGGTTGAGCTCATGACGGTGGTTGTGATCGTGGGCGTACTCAGCGCGCTCGCGGTCTACGGCGTACGTATGTACATCCAGAGCACGAAGAGCAGCGAAGCCGGGGCGATCATCAACGCCATCCGCGCCGCACAAGAAGTCTATAGGCAGGACACCTTCGTTTATCTCGACGTCTCCGCGGGTAACTACGCTAACCTCCATCCTTCAGCGACGCCCGGCAACTTCAAGCGCAGCTGGGCAGGGGACGGAGACTCGGTGGCGACCAGCCAGGGGTTTCGCGAGCTCGGCGTTACGGTCGATTCGGGCGTGTACTACAGCTACGGCGTCGTCGCCGGCCGTACCGGCGAAACTGTCCCCACTCCGCCGACTGAGAAGGAGGACTTTGGTTTCCCCGAGACGGCCGAACAACCCTTCTATGTCGTGATTGCCAAAGGTGACCTGGATGGTGACGGCACGTTCTCATACATGCTGGCTCACAGCATGAGCAGCGACGTTTATATCGAGCGTGAAGGTGAATGATCGCTCTGAGTTTGGATTCGGTTTGATAGTTAGAAGATCTGAAAAAACGGTGTGCGTTCGGGGCTGGGTGGCCCGTCGCGACGGAAGAAGGCGCCACCCGAAAAACACACAACAAGGAGAGATGAAAATGCGTAAGAAGTTAGCTCGTGGTTTTACTCTGGTTGAGTTGATGATCGTGGTTGCGATCGTCGGCATCTTAGCGGCACTCGCGATCTACGGCGTGCGCAAGTACGTGTTGAACGCGAAGACGACCGAAGCGCGGAACACTAGCTTCCGTATCGCCAAGGATGCCTCGGTGGCTTACTCCAGGCCAAAGATGGCGGGGAACGTCCTGGCACTCGCGGGGTCCTCAGTTTCTGATATGGCCCTGTGCACGAGCGCAGGGGCGAGCGTGCCCGCTGACCCAGCAGGTATCAAAGGGGCCAAGTACCAATCGAATCCGACAGAATGGGAGACGGGTTCTACCTCCGCTGGCTGGCAGTGTCTCAAGTTCAGCATGACCGATCCCCAGTACTTCATGTACAACTATACTGCGGTTCCCGGTGCTTCCTTCAGCGCGACAGCTCGGGGTGATTTGGACGGGGATGAGACGCTGTCCACCTTCACTGTCGGTGGCACGATTGATGAAGCCACCGGCGAGCTACGCGTCGCACCGAACGTCATCGAGCTGACCCCCGAGGAATAACAAGCATCGCCCCTGGGCGTTCCGGAACCCTCGTGCTCGGCGCGGGGGTTTCGTCGTTGTGGGGCTGGCATCGCTCGGGTTGTTGTCGCCACAGTTGCCGCTTGCTAGGCTGCGCGCGATGCGCGCACTGACCCTCATGGAAACCGTGGTTTCAGCCTCGATCCTGTGTTCCATTGGTGCGGTCTTCGTGCCCGCGTTCTTCGCCAATTTGCATGCCTCCCGCCTGAGCGAACCGCTCGACGGGTTGGCCCGGATAGCGGCTCATTCTGCGGCGTTCGCTGAGCTCAAGCCCGCGAAGGAGGCCTACCCTGAGAGCGCTCCGCTGACACCGACCGACGTTCCCCGCGGTGAGAGCGTACTGGATCCCCCCGGGACCTGGGAGCACCCGACCTGGCGGGCGCTCGAATTTCAGCCAACCATGGCGCACTACTTTTCGTTTTCGTACACCAGCAAATCTCAAGGAGGCGGCTCTAGCTTCGTCGCGAAAGCGCACGGCGACCTCGACGGTGACGGGTTGTTCAGTACGTTTAAGATCCGCGGCTCTGTGGCCCCTGGGGCAGGGCACAGCCAGTCCTACATTGAAATGGATCGGGAGGTGGAGTGAGCGCACGAGCCCTCACCGCTTTAGTGGCACTGCTCGCTTGCGGGGTGCTTGTGGCAACAGTGCGTCCGGGGCTCGCCCGAGACTTCGCGAAGGTCAAGGCCGGCGCAGATGCTTACGCCCTACCAGGCCCCGACCAAGCCGTCTTGATGAGCCTTGGGTACCGTGCCGCCCTGGCCGACTTCATTTACGCGCACCTGCGTGTCGGCCATGGATTGCACTTCGAAGAGAAGCGGCGCTTCGAGCACGTTAAAGACTACCTAGACGTGATCACGACGCTGGATCCAAAGTTCGTCGAGCCCTATCTGTACGCCGATACCTTTTTGACCATTCAGCCCGTGCCCGCCAGGTTTGAGGACTATGTTGCCGCGCGGGAAGTGCTGCTGAAAGGGACTAGGGAGCTCCCGTTCAACCAGCAGGTTTGGTTCGTAGCGGGGCAGTTCATCGCGTATATCGCGCCGCCAAACATCGCGGACCCGGAGCTGAAGCAAAGCTGGCGCCTGGAAGGTGCGAAGATCTTGGCCCGGGCGTGTGAACTCGCGACGAATAATCCGAACATCCCGTATCAGTGCCTGGCCGCAGCCACGTTGCTCAACAAGGCTGGAGAGCGGGAGGCGCTCATCCAGATGCTCACGCGTACCCTGGCCGTCAGCGATGACGAAGAGCTGCACCAGCAAGTTCTAGCCGTGCTCGGAGAGTGGGTCGGGGAGCAGAGCCGGGAGCGGGAGCAACGCCGCGTTCAACAGTTTCAGAAGACTTGGGCTGCAGACCTGAGGTTTATCTCGAAGGAACAGCTGCTCCTCTTGGGCCACGGCTTTGACGTGGTCAAGTGCGCGGGCCGCGCGCTTCAGCCCCTGCCCAATGAAGAGTGCGCGATCACATGGCGCGAGTGGAGTCACGCGATCGAGCGCCGCTAACGCCGCAGGGCGTCAGCGCGGTCAGGCCCACATGTGCTGACTTTTGGACCTATTCGAAGCGATGGATCACCGTCTTCGATTCGCCTGCAGCCACGCTGACGCTCTTGGATACGCGCTGCCCTTGTTCCAAGAACACCACTGTGTGTTTACCGGCGCTCACGGCGACGCCAAGCTTCGGGGTGCGACCGATGGGGCGTCCGTCTAGAACAACCGCTGAGGCGGGGATCGAGTTGAAGTTGAGCGTCGCCTTGCCTGCGGAAGCCACGGTCTCGTCTGGCGTGGAAGGGGCAACCGGGCGGGGAGCTCGACGCCGGTGCGCGACCTGGGGCCGGGCTTCGTCCTCGGGAGCCGGGAGTTCCACGAGCCGGACCTCAAAGGTGCGCTCCGCTTGACCCGCTTCGAACCTCAGCGCCTGCGTGAACGTCTCGAAACCCTCTTTTGTCGCGATGAGCGTGTGAGGTTTCGATGTGTCGATGTGCAGGTTGATGGGTAGGGTTGGCAAAGAGCGGCGATCCTCACCGCTCTCTAGGACGACGCGCGCGTCGCTGGCGTTGCCCCCATCCTTAATCATGGCGAGGCCCTTGATGACCTTCAGTGCCAAGGGCCCGACGGTCTGGATCTCATTGGCTTGGACGACTACTGTTTGTTCCCAAGTCTCGAAGTGTTCCCCTTGGACTCTGACCTTGTGTTCACCCGGCGCGAGGTCCTTGAGCTCTTGGGGGAGCGGGCCGACTTCGCGGTCGTCGACGAACAGCCTGAGTCCGGTGCCCTCGGCTTTGACGCGTATCCCGGTGCCCGAAGCTCGGACCATTGAGACATTATGCACTGCGCCTTGGCCCCCGGTGACCAGCACGCTGAGCACCGCGGTGTCGTGGTAGCCGGGAGCCTTCGCTTGGACATGATAGGTGTTTGCCGGGAGATCGTTCACCGTACACGGGGAGGTCTCGCAGACAACCTTGCCGTTCACGATCACCTGAACGCTATCGATTGGGAGGTTTCCTGGGCCGGCGACCGTCACGTCGAGGCGTCCGGTGCTGGGTCTCAAGTAGAGCGTTAGGGCCACTAACAGTGCGACCGCGATGGCGGCAGCGATGAGCAGCGGTGTCCGACTCTGTGCGGGGCCTGGCGGAACTGACTTGGGCTCGGTCTCCAGCGACGCATAGGACACCACGGGGGCTCGTCGCTGTAGCGTCTTGGGCGGAGTGGGAACCGGCGCGGAAGGTCGCGACATCGGCGGTGGGGGAACGTCCGGGATCCCGGAGGTGCGAGGGATGCTCGTCCCCAGCAGTTTGCGAGTAGCCTCGGCCCCGGTCTCCCGACTGAAAACCTCGGTCTTCTCATCTTCCTCCCACTCGCTCGCCGCAGGGACGGACGGGGGAGCAGGGACTACGTGAGACGGCGACGTTTGACTCGGATCACTTGCCCGGGGCCGGCGAGGGGGCGGTGCGCTGCGCCCCGAGCTTGGTGGCTGGGGGATCTCGGCTCGGACTAGCGCGACTGGCCTCGACGGGGGAGGAAGGTGAACGCCCCGAGCGCTTGACGCTGGGCTGAGGCTACGACTCGGCGGAACAGGGGTGCTCTTGGGCTTGGGGGGCGCGCTGCTGCGATCCAATCGCTTGGGTACAGGTGCCTCCCCACCAGCGGTCGACGAGGCGGTACTGCGAGCCGCATGCGGATCGGTTGGTTTCGCGGGGCGAGTCAGGGCCGCCCCGGCCGCGAAGTCATGCGTAGAAAATATTTCGGTCGCTAGCGCGTCATCATCCTCGCCGTAGTCCGGCGCACTGACGTCCAGCGCGCTCAAGTTCGGCGTGCCGAGATTCTGTTCGCTGGGGTGGTCTGTTTCCGAAACGGCCGGTAGAGCCGGCGCAGGGCTCGCCTCGCTCTCGAGACCGCCTGCTGCCTGCTGCTCTGCGACCCCCTGGGGCTCAGGCGAGTCAAGCGACTCAGGCGCAGCTGGCGGCTTCAACGGACTGAGTGATGTCTCGGTGACCTCGCTCGCGAGGCCATCTGGAAAGTCAGGAGCGCTCTCGGGCTCAGGAGCCGCGGCGAAGCCGGGGGGAGGCAGCGGGGGACCCAGGCCTTGCTGGGTTAAAGCTGAGCTGGGTGGGGGCGGTGGTGGGGCCAGGCCGGGGGGAGCCACGAGCCCGAGCAAAGTCTGTTTGCGTGGAGGGGGGGGTGCCGGACTCACCGGATTGAAAGCATCGAGATCTGAGCCGCCGTTGTCACTCATGAAGCATTAAGTCTCCGCGTAACCGTCCGAAAAACCCGACCGGCGTCCCCCCAAACCAACCCAGTCCTTCGGTGGTTCGCTACGATTATCAATTCCAGGTTAGTCCGCTGCTAATTTAGCGCTGCTTGGGCAAGTCGGCCGTCCGAATGCACCGGGCTATCGGAGAGCTGCCCACGCTTCAAGGCGACACTAGCATCAATATCCAAGGGACGGCAGT
>JBDKJZ010000109.1:0-12261 GCA_039796375.1 Pseudomonadota bacterium | reverse complement strand
CGGGCCGTAAAAGGCCGACGCGTACTTGACACAGTAGCTACAGATCCCGACCTCTAGGTAGCCCGCCTCATCGAGCGCCCTACGTATGGCGCCTACCCGCCCGTCCATCATATCTGAGGGAGCAACGATGTCTGCCCCGGCTCGCGCTTGGGCAACGGCCATGGCGGCCAAGATCGGCAGCGACAGCTCGTTGTCGATCCGGTCCTCGACCAGCACGCCGTCATGGCCGTCGGAGGAGTACGGATCTAGCGCTACGTCCGTCACTACACATAAGCCGGGGAGCGCGTCCTTAAGCCTGCTGACCGCTCGTTGCAGCAGTCCGTCAGGGTTCGTGCTCTCTTGGGCCCGGGGATCCTTGAGGGGGTCGGACAGGGCAGGAAACAGCGCGACGCCGCGGATCCCAAGCTCGTAGGCCTCACGCGCTTTGTCGATGAGCAGGTCAATGCTCAAGCGAGCATGCCCAGGCATGCTCGATATCGGCGTGAGTTGCTGAACGCCCTCTTGCACGAAGAGCGGCAAAACAAAATCGCTAGGAGACAAGTGCGTCTCACGAACCCAGCTACGAATAGCGGCGCTGCGACGATTTCTTCGCGGACGGATGAGCATGGCGCGCAGCCTACCACACCTAGGCGGTCAACCCACCCACTTGCGAGCGTTCTGAAACATCCGAAGCCAGGGGCTTTGCTCGGCCCAGTCCTTAGGCGCCCAGGACATTTGCACGGTGCGGAAGACGCGCTCGGGGTGCGGCATCATCGCCAACACCCGGCCGTCCTTGCTGCTCACGCCGGTCACCCCAAGAGGAGACCCGTTGGGGTTCAGCGGGTAGCGTTCAGTGACCTTACCCCGATTGTCCACGAATCGCAGCGCCAGCTGGTCACCCAAGTCGTAGGCGGCGTCACGCTGGAGCTCGTCGCTGACATCGAAGCTGGCCCGGCCTTCGCCATGTGCCGACACAACCGGAAGCCGCGACCCGGCCATGCCGGAGAGGAAGATGGAGTTGCTCTCACGGACCTCGACCGTGACTACACGCGACTCGAATTGCTCAGACTTGTTCTTCACGAAGCCCGGCCAGCGGTCCCCCCCCGGGATCAGCTCGCGGAGGCGCGAGAGCATCTGGCAGCCGTTGCAGACCCCAAGGGCGAAGGTATCCTGACGCAGAAAGAACTCAGCAAACAGTTCGCGCGTACGGGCATGGTATAGAATTGAGCTCGCCCAGCCCCCGCCGGCGCCGAGCACGTCCCCGTAAGAGAACCCGCCGCAGGCTACCAGCCCCCGGAAACGCGACAGGTCTTCCTTGCCGGAGAGGATATCCGTCATGTGGACGTCGAAAGGCCGAAACCCCGCGCGCTGAAACGCGGCGGCCATCTCCACCTGCCCGTTGACGCCTTGCTCCCTAAGGACCGCAATGGGTGGACGCTCGGCGCTCACGATCCCGCTAGGCAACCGCTCAGTTGGGTCAAAGGTTAGCACCGGGGTGAGACCGGGATCTCGCAGGTCCTTCTTGTGCTCGAACTCCTGCTCTGCGCACTCGGGGTTATCGCGCAAGCTCTGCATCCTGAAAGACGTCTCAGACCAGAGCGTTCGAAGCTGGCTAAGTGCCTCTTCGTAGACGGTTGTGCTGCCGTTCTGAAGGGTCAACCGACGCTCGACCTGGGGCAAACCAACGACATGAGAGCACTCAGTCAAGCCATGTTTCTTGAGGACCTCAAACGCCGCAAGTTGGTCCGCGGTCTTCAGCTGAAGGACCGCGCCGAGTTCCTCGCTAAAGAGCGTCGCGAGCAGGGCGTCTTCGCGTGGGTTGGAGTTGACCCTTAAGAGCGCGTCGAGCTGAACCTGCACACCGCAGCGCCCGGCGAACGCCATCTCGGCGAGAGTCACGAACAGGCCGCCGTCTGAGCGGTCGTGATAGGCGAGCAGCAGTCCCAGACGATTGAGCTCTTGAATCGCCGCGAAGAACCCCCGGAGCCGCTCGGCGTCATCCAGATCGGGCGGGACTTGTCCAACCTGGGAGAACACCTGGGCCAAGGCCGAGCCCCCAAGGCGGTTTTTTCCGAAACCCAGGTCCACGAGCAGAATCACACTCTCTGCGTCGAGCTGCAGCTGCGGCGTGAGCGCACGTCTCACGTCATAGACGCGCGCGAAGGCGCTCACGATGAGCGAAAGCGGCGCTACCACCTGCTGCGTCTCACCGGCCTCTTGCCAAACCGTACGCATGCTCATTGAGTCTTTGCCCACGGGAATCGCGATACCGAGCGCGGGACAGAGCTCCATACCGACAGTCTTCACTGCATCGAACAGCGCTTGGTCTTCACCTGGGTGGCCCGCCGCGGCCATCCAGTTGGCCGACAGTTTCAATTCGGAAAGCTCAGCTATTGGGGCTGAGGCGATATTGGTCACGGCCTCACCCACCGTCATGCGCGCGGCGGCTTTCGCGTCGAGCAACGCGAGCGGTGTGCGCTCCCCCATCGCCAGCGCTTCACCTGTGTACCCTTCGTAGTCGGCCAAAGTGACCGCGGCGTCCGCCACCGGCACCTGCCAAGGACCGACCATTTGGTCGCGCGCGATCAAGCCCGTCACGCTGCGGTCGCCGATGGTGATGAGGAACCCCTTGTCCGCGACGCTCGGCAGGAGCAGCACGCGTCGGATGGCTTCTTCAAGCGTGACCGTAGCCAGCTCCAGCGCGCGGCCCTGCACCTCCGCACGCTGAAACTCACGGGTCATCTTCGGGGCTTTGCCAAGCAAGACAGAGAGCGGCAGCTCAATCGGCTTCTGCTCGGACTGCTCGTCTTCCAGCACCAAGGTCGGCTCCAGGGTGACGCGCCCAACAACGGCGTAGGGGCAACGTTCACGGCGGCACAGCTCAGCGAAGCGCGCTTGGTCTTTGGCCTTGATAGCCAAGACATAGCGCTCTTGTGCTTCATTGCACCAAATCTCCATCGGGCTCATGCCCCCCTCCGCGCTCGGGATAGCGCGCAGCTGAAACTCACCCCCGCGCCCCGCGTCATGGATGAGCTCGGGTAGGGCGTTGGACAAGCCACCAGCACCGACGTCGTGTATCGACTGTATTGGCGAGGCGTCGCCCAGCGCCGAGCAGCGATCGATCACCTCCTGACACCGGCGTTCCATCTCGGGGTTGTCCCGCTGCACACTG
This sequence comes from Pseudomonadota bacterium, assembly GCA_039796375.1. Taxonomy (GTDB): domain Bacteria; phylum Myxococcota_A; class Polyangia; order Polyangiales; family Polyangiaceae; genus SZUA-265. The sequence goes on along the minus strand of JBDKJZ010000109.1, from coordinate 9,110 downwards.
GCGAAATCTAAGTCCGCGTGGCTCTGGCCCTGGCTCATTGAGGACGCCGCACCGCCCCCGAGACCGATCAGCATCGCGGGACCGCCCAGCACCACTAGTAGGCAGTCATCACCGAAGACCCGCTTGTTCACCAGTTGCGGACGGATCGTCCCGACCCCGCCGGCGATCATGATTGGCTTGTGGTAGCCGCGGATTTGGTCCCCACCCGCGCCGTCGAAGCGCTCCTCGAAGCTTCGAAAGTAGCCGCAAACACTGGGACGGCCGAACTCGTTGTTGAACGCGGCCCCACCTAGGGGCGCATCGAGCATGATGCGCAGGGCACTCTGGATGCGGTCCGGTTTTCCGTAGTCGACCTCCCAGGGGCGCTCGTGACCGGGGATCCTCAAGTTCGACACGCTGAAACCGACTAAGCCGGCTTTCGGCTTGGACCCGCGACCCGTCGCGCCTTCATCACGGATTTCGCCGCCGCTCCCCGTAGAGGCGCCCGGGTAGGGTGAAATCGCGGTCGGGTGATTGTGCGTCTCCACTTTCATCAACATGGGAGCGTCTTCGAAGGTGTGCGTGTATTCGCCCTCGGCGTTGGCCCAGAATCGGGCGCTCGCGTAGCCACGCGTCACCGCCGCGTTGTCATGATAGGCAGACAGCACACCTTCGGGGTGTTGTTTGTGGGTGTTCCGGATCATGTCAAACAAGGAGAGCTCTTGTGGCTGACCGTCGATCACCCAGCTGGCCTTGAAGATCTTGTGGCGACAGTGCTCCGAGTTCGCCTGCGCGAACATCATCAGCTCACAGTCCGTCGGGTCCCGCCCCAGAAGCTCATAGTTGTGAGCCAAGTAGTCCAGCTCGTCTTCTGCCAGCGCGAGGCCCCAGTCGCGGTTCGCTTGTTCAAGCGCCGCGCGGCCCTGCCGTATCAGCGGCACACTCAGGAGCGGCCTTGGGGGCTCAGCCGCGAACAGCGCTTCGGCTTGGCTCAGCGCGGTGAGCACGGACTGCGTCATCCGGTCCGAGCACAGCGCGCCGGCGGTCTCAAGGGCGCTCGCGCCGATGTCCTCACCTGCAAGCACGAACAGGGTCCCACGCTCGACGCGCTCCACCAACTCCAGCCCGCACACGCGCAGGATGTCCGTCGCCTTGCTCGACCACGGGGAGACGGTCCCTTGCCTCGGTGTGACCACAAAGTAGCGAGTGCCGCGCGTGCCGAGCTCGGACTCACTGGCCACTAGCCCGACGCGTGCACCCGCGGCGGAACTGGACGGGGTAGCGCTGGACGCCACCTCGCTCAGCAGCTGCCCCAGACGTTGTCGCTCCGTCGGGGTGAGCGCGACGCCCGGTCGCAGCGTGACGAAATGGACGAACTGGGCGTGCACGTCGCGAACCCCCGCGCCGGGCAGGGTCGCCCGCAGCTCATCAAGCAGCCGAAATCGACGAAAATCCGAAAGCGCTACGCCGCCAAGCACACTCAACATGCCCCGCGTTTCGCGCAGTCGAGCCAACATGTCCATCCCTTTCCGGACCGGACGAGAACGAAAACCGAACCGATTTAGGTGGTACGGGCACGCGCCGGCGCACTAGTCTGGCCGACGCCCATGATTCGATTCTTGTGTATCTCCGACATTCACGGCCACGCCGACGCTCTACGGAAGGTGCTCGCCGAGGGTAAATCACGCGGCTACGACCAGCTGGTCGCGTGTGGGGACCACCTGTTTCCTGGGCCGGCCCCGCTAGAGACCTGGAAGATCTTGGTCGCCGAGAAAGCGATCTGTGTCCAGGGCCTCACTGACGCCGCCGTAGCCCAGATCGACCCGACCGAGCTCAACCCGGAAACAGACGATCAGCAGGCTCGCGTGGACGCGCTCAGCCAGCTCCACGACGAGCTCGGCGAGCTGATTGTCCGACGCCTGGCCCAGCTCAAGACCCAAGCGCGCCTGCCGCTGGAGTCCGGGCACGAGATCGTGTTCGTCCACGGCTCCCCGGTCGATCCAACGGAGACCATGGCGGTCGAGATGGACGACGACGAGCTGTGCTCACTGATCGGCGCCGACCCCGCAGACATGATCGTCTGTGGCTCAAGTCACGTGCCGTTCGAGCGCAAGATCGGTGAGGTCAGCATTGTGGGCGTCGGTTCAGTGGGCGAAGCGCCGACCCCGGGGATCGCTTACGCGACGATCCTGGAGTCCACCTCACTCGGCGTTAGGGTCGAGCAGTTCGAAGTCGAGCTTTAGCCTCCCTTGAAGCTGCCTATCGTCTTTGGGCCACTGGCAGCGTTCGGTTCGGGGCGTCGCGGCAGCCCCCTTCAATGGTTTGATACCACAGTCGAAACCGTTTCTTGGCCGCCTCGCTCTCCTCTTTTTCCGGTGAGCAGCTCCCTCATCTCCCGAGGTAGTAGCAATTGCTACTGTCCAGCCAACCCGCCGCATACACTCCAACGCCAGTGGGGTTTGAGCGATAGCCGTTGGTCCGCCTCGCCGAACGTCGACGCTGCGCCAATGCCGTAGACTCACACCCACCGCGGGGACCTTCTTCGAAGTTTCTTGAAACTCCGAGCTGCAGCCCACTTGTTTCCGGGACGTTGCGGATGCTTGGCCGAGCGGGCTGCAGCTTCGGACCGTCCCGAACGCCCGCAGTGACCCAGCGCCGCAGGCGGGCTTCATTTTCCACGGTCCGCGTGACGCGCGCTCTGCTCTTGCCGCGGAAAACCCAACCCTTGTGCGGCTTTGCTCACGGCGCCGTGGTGGGCTTCAGCGGGCTTGGCCACGATTGCGCACGGCGTTTCAATTGTGTAGTGGTAGCCCCGCGAGTCGAAAGCTCGCCGTACCCGTTACCCCCAGTTTGGAGTGTTTTTGTGGCCAAGAGCAGCCTAGATTCTTTCTCAACCAAGAGCGACCTGAAGCTGAGCGACAAGACGCTCGGGTACTTCAGCCTTCCCAAGTTCTCGGAGGTCACCGGCATCGACGTCGCGCGACTGCCCTTCGCATTGCGCATCTTGCTTGAGAATCTGCTGCGCCACGAGGACGGAAAAAACGTCAAGAAGGCCGACCTGCTGGCGCTGGCGAACTGGGATCCGAACGCGAAGCCCAACTCCGAGATCGCCTTTCACCCGGCGCGCGTCGTGCTGCAAGACTTCACGGGTGTCCCGGCTGTCGTCGACCTCGCCGCCATGCGCGACGCGATGGCCGACATGGGCGGAGACCCGTCCAAGATTAACCCGCTCTTTCCGGCAGAGCTGGTGATCGATCACTCGGTCCAGGTGGACTACTACGGCACCGCCGACGCGCTGGTGCGCAACACGCAGCTCGAGTTTGAGCGCAATCAAGAGCGTTATCAGCTGCTACGCTGGGGCCAAGGCGCCTTGCACAACTTCGCCGCCGTGCCCCCGGGCACCGGCATCGTTCACCAGGTGAACCTCGAGTACTTAGCGCGCGTTGTGTTTGATAGCGACGGTCTGGCTTATCCGGACAGCTTGGTCGGGACCGATAGCCACACGACGATGATCAACGGCATCGGCGTCTTGGGCTGGGGAGTCGGCGGCATCGAAGCCGAGGCCGCGATGTTGGGTCAGCCGATCAACCTGCTCGTCCCGAACGTGGTCGGCTTTCGCCTGCACGGCGTGTTGCCCGAAGGGGCGACCGCGACTGACCTGGTACTCACTGTGACCCAGCAGCTGCGCGCCGCGGGTGTGGTCGGCAAATTCGTCGAGTTCTTCGGTCAGGGCCTGAGCCAACTGAGCCTCGCGGATCGCGCGACCATCGCGAACATGGCGCCCGAGTATGGCTCCACTTGCGGGATCTTCCCGATCGACGACGAGACCATCCGCTACATTCGCTTCACGGGTCGTGAGCACGCCGCCGAGCGCGTCGAGAAGTACGCCAAGGCGCAGGGCCTGTGGCGCGACGACAACACCAAGGACCCCGTCTATAGCGAAGTGCTCTCGCTCGACTTGTCCAAGGTTGTGCCCAGCTTGGCCGGTCCGAAGCGTCCGCAAGACCGCGTCGCGCTGAGCGACATTCGGCCCTCTTGGGACAAAGCGCTGAAAGAGCTGCTCGCGCAGGCCAAGGGTGGCCCAGCCGACCCAAGCACGGTGATGGACACGGAGCTCGACGGCCGCAAGTTCCAGCTGAAGCACGGCTCTGTCGTGATCGCAGCCATCACGTCGTGCACCAACACCAGCAACCCCAGCGTCATGATGGGCGCGGGTCTACTCGCGCGCAACGCCGTGAAGAAAGGTCTGCAGGTTAAGCCGTGGGTCAAGACCAGCCTAGCCCCCGGCTCTCAGGTGGTCACCGAGTACTTGAACCACGCTGGGGTGTTGGCGGACCTAGAAGCGCTGCATTTCAACGTCGTCGGCTACGGCTGTACGACCTGCATTGGCAACAGCGGACCGCTGCCTGAGCCGATCGCCAAATCCGTCGAAGACGGCAACCTGGTGGTCGCCTCCGTGCTCAGCGGCAACCGCAACTTCGAGGGACGAATCAGCCCCCACGTGCGTGCCAACTACCTCGCGAGTCCACCATTGGTGGTCGCGTACGCGCTGGCGGGTCGCATGGATTTCGACTTTGACAGTGACCCGCTCGGCCAGGGCAGCGACGGCAAGGACGTCTTCTTGAGGGACATCTGGCCGACCCCGAAAGAGGTTCGGGAGACCATCGGCACCTCCGTCAGCAGCGAGATGTACCGCAGTAAGTACGCTGATGTGTTCAAGGGCAGCGCCGAGTGGCAAGAGCTGCCGGTGCCCAAGGGCGACCGCTTCGCTTGGGATGCGAGCAGCACCTACGTGCGTAAGCCGACCTTCTTCGAAGGGTTACCGAAGACCCCGGCGGCCCCTGCGAACATCAGCGGCGCGCGCGTACTTGCGCTCCTCGGTGACAGCGTGACCACCGACCACATCTCGCCGGCGGGTTCCATCGCGAAAGATTCGCCCGCGGCCAAGTACTTGGAGGCAAACGGCGTTAAGCGTGCTGACTTCAACTCTTACGGCGCGCGCCGCGGTAACCACGAGGTGATGATGCGCGGCACCTTCGCCAACGTGCGCCTCAGAAACCTGCTGGCCCCCGGCACTGAGGGAGGCGTCACGCGCTACCTGCCCACCAATGAGGTGACGAGCATCTACGAAGCCTCGATGAAGTATCAGGCGGACAAGGTCCCCTTGGTCATCCTCGCCGGCACTGAGTACGGGACCGGGTCGTCGCGCGACTGGGCCGCAAAGGGGACGTTCATGCTCGGGGTCAAGGCCGTGATTGCTCAAAGTTTTGAGCGTATTCATCGCAGCAACTTGATCGGCATGGGTGTGTTGCCCTTGCAGTTCCAGGACGGCGAAGGCGCGGCCCAGCTCGGTCTCACGGGCGAAGAGACCTTCAGCATCGAGGGCATCGCGGGTGATTTGAAACCCCAAGCGACCTACACAGTCCGGGCGGGCGACAAGGTCTTCACCGCGCTCTCACGCCTCGATACCGAAGGTGAGTGCGACTACTATCGCCACGGCGGGATCCTCCAGTACGTGCTCCGCCAGCTGATGGCGTGAGGTGATTGCGTGGGTTGCCAACGCGGGGCGTAGACCGAACCCGTTGGCAGCCCTCCGCAAGAGGGGCAAGGAACTCACGGCCTTGGCGCTGGGTCTACCAGGCGCTCAGTCGACCTTTTCGTCGAGGCCTCCTTCGTCGAGCTTCTTGAGTTCCGCATCGAGTCGCGCGTCGAGTGCTTGGTCGTCGTCACCCGTCGGCTTCTTGGGCAGCTGTCTCGCGGAGCCAGCAGCGCGAGCTCGGACGAGGGTGCGGAGCAGCAAGATCAGCAGCACCAGGGCAACCCCAGTCGCGGCAGCCGGCAAGACCGCGTCGAGCACGGTGCTGGGTTCGCCGCTGATGTCGGCCTCCGAGCGAGCGGCGATCGCGACGCGGATTTCTTCTGTGCTCATGCCCTTCTCGACCATTTCGCGAATGTCGCGCCGCCACTGGGTCGCATTGGGGCTCGGACAGGAATCCAAGGTCCGCCCGGGACAGAACGGACTCATCGTCGTGCGCGAGATGATCATCGAGCGTTTGTCCTGCTCGTCCTCAGTCTCGGTGGAGCCAGCCTGGCCCCAAGCGTTGAGCGCCACGCACAAGAACAACAGCGCGGTACCGAGGAGGCTCAGGCGCCGAAGCACTTGAGCCAGGGAGCGGCTTCGATTTTGGAGACCCATCCACCGCAGCATAGCGAGGTCCTTCCCAGATTTGGCGCAAAATCCCCAGCGCCTGGCGAAAGGCCCGACGGTCCGCTATGGCAAGGGGATGCTCCCGCTCAGAGCGATGCACGCTCAGATCCCCAGCTCGCTGATGGGGCTACTCTTTGACCTGGACGACACCGTCCTCGACCACGGTCACTTGTCCGAGGAAGCGTATTCTGCGCTGTTTCGGCTGCGCGCATCGGGGCTTCAGCTCGTCGCGGTGACGGGTAGGCCGAGCTCTTGGGGTCAAGTCATCGCCCGGCAGTGGCCCGTCGACGGGATCATCACGGAAAACGGCGCCATCGCGATGCGGCGCGAGGGCAGCCTGGTGCGTTGTTATGACCGGGCGTCCAGCGCCGAGCGCAAAGAGCGTCGCTCGCGTCTACTCGCTCTGGCTGAGCAGCTGCAGCATCGGTTTCCCGAGCTCACACCCACGGACGAAAACACCGGGAGGCTCGCTGACTACGCCTTCGACATCGCCGAGTCCAAGCGCGTCGACCCCACCACCATCGCCCTCGCCAGCGCCTACGCCCGGTCACAGGGCGCGCGCGTGGTCGTCTCTTCAATTCAGCTGCACATCGCATTTGAACCGGACGACAAAGCCAGCGGCACGCTGCGCTTCTTGCACCAGGTCTTGGGTGTCGATCCGACGCTCGCGCGCTTTCGCTATGCGTTCATTGGAGACAGCGAAAACGACGCCGCCTGCTTCTGCGGGTTTCGCACGACCATCGGGGTCAAGAACTGGATCGGGCGCCCCACGCTGACTCCCCGTTTCGTCACCACTCAGCCCATGGGGCGCGGCTTCGTTGAGCTCGCAGAGTGGTTGATTGCCCAGCGCGTCCGTCACCGGGGGTAGCTCCGCCGCCAAGGAGCCTCCACACGCGCGTCTCAGTTGCTCCGGGGTTGGGGGACGCCAAAGCACGGCTCACCTGGCGCACACGCCTTTGCGCACGCCGGGTCGGACTGGCACGGCGGGCATATCGCTGGATCCCCCAGGGCCTCCGCTGAACAACCCACAACGCGGGTGCTCGCGACGCCAATTTGCACGGAGTCGCCTGAGCCGCCCGGCGAACAGCATCCGTGGCAATCGCATCCCCCTGGCGTCAACGCGAAACACTGTGCGTCATTGCCGACGCCGCAGTTCGGGTCGAAGAAACACGCCGATGACATGCACGGCCGCTTCGACGAAAAAACCCCCTCATCGTTATCACAAGCGTCTAAGCAATCCGGATCGAGCGTGTCCACGAGACCGTCACCGTCATCGTCCAGGCAGTTACCGCACTCGCGAGACCGGCCGTCGCAGCGCGCGGACACGCACTCGGGTATTGGGGGGGTCGCATCGCGTCCTCCCACTGGACCCGCATCCCCTTCTGGCGCAGGCTTGTTCTCTGCTAACGGCACGGTCTGAACGCAGCCCAGCATGAGCCACGATAAGCTGAACCCTAGCGGCCAACTCAAGCGTAGCGGCCAACTCAAGCGTAGCGGCCAACTCAAGCGTAGCGGCCAACTCAAGCATAGCGGCAAGCGCTCACTCCTTCGCGGACTCTTGCACTCGGCGACGGTGAGCTGAGTCAGGATACTTGTCTTCAAACTCACGGCCCTGCTCTCTTGCGCGTTCGTTCTCACCCAAGCGCCCCAAGGCTTCAATCAGAATCACGTCTCGTTCTTGAGCGAGCTGGCCCTGCGGGAAATCCCTCTGATGGCGTCGCGCCAGCTGGAGCGCGGTTTTCGGAGCCTTAGACAGCGCGGCGCGAGCCTCAGCGAGCAGCTGAAGCTCGGTGACTCCCTTGGGCGCCGCGGGTGCGGCCGCGCTTGGCAAAGCAGGAGCGCTCAGGGTCGGCTCCGGTGCTACCGGCTCGGCGGCGCGAGGCGCTGAAAGGATAGGAGGCGTGGTCGCGCGCGACGGGCGTTCCACGGCCAAACTCGCCGCCGGTGCGGGCCTGCGCTGGGTGACCGTCACACTCACCGATGGAGCCGCAGTCTCCACAGTGACCTCAGCGCTGCCCACTGACCCAGTGCTCGCTGGCGCCGCAGGTTCGACCGGGACTGCGACCCGCTCTTGAACCACGGCATAGGTGCCGGCGGAGGTCAGCGCACCCGCTAGCACCCAATGCACCTTGGCCCACTTCGCCGGATAAGCGGCGGCCGAGAGCACCCGCCGCGCGGCTTCTGCCAAAGTCGCCGCGCCGGACGCGGCGGCTTTGGCAGAGCCTGCTGCAGTCAGCGCCCCAAGTGGCGTGAGCGCCGCTACAGTCCGCGCCGCCTGACGCAGTTGCTCGGGACGGCCAACATCCTGTCGAGCGTGCGACAGGCAGTCACGTAGCAGAGGGGGGCACTCGGCCCCATCCTCTGACCAACGCCTCAGCTCAGGGTCACTCGCGGGTTGCCGGTTCACGCCGCCCCCCTGTCTGCCGAGCGAAGCGCCTCAACCAGGATTTTCCGCGCCGCGTGTAACCTTGAGTACGCCGTCTGAAGTGGACAATCTACGACCTCGCAAACCTCACGCATCGTCAACCCCTCTACTTCAAACAAGACAAAAACGACGCGCTTGTCCTCGTCGAGGTGCGCGAGCGCCGCGAGCAAGAGATTGCGCGATTCGATCCGCTCCACCTCGCCGCTCGGACCGTCAGCGCCCTCCCCGCCAAGGGTGCCTGCTGCTCCCAGTTGCTCGCACGGCTCGGCTGTGGCGATTTCGCGCCGCACGTGCGCGCGCTTCCGGTGGTCAGAGGCCGCGCGCTGACAGATTCTATAGAGCCAAGTCTTTAAAGACGAGCGCCCCTCAAAGGCGTGCAGCCGTCGGTGGACAACGATGAACACTTCTTGGGTCAAATCGGAGAGGTCCGCCTCAGGAACGCCAAAGTAACGCAGCACCCGATAGACGTAGCGTCCGTACTCTGCAAATACAGCCTCC
>JBDKJZ010000108.1:0-12268 GCA_039796375.1 Pseudomonadota bacterium | reverse complement strand
TCAGGCAGGGCCGTCCCGGCCGTACCGGGCTCGGTCCGAGTACCGTCAGAAGGGACAAGAGGCTCGCTCGTCCCTGGCGCGGGCGTCGGCGTGCTTTCAGTCGCCTGGGCGCGGGCGGGTTCTGCGCGCACTGGAACGGCCAGCGCGAGGGTCAGCCCCACGGATCCTAAGTGTACGATAAATTTGATTGATTCTGACATGGGGAGGAGGTCTCACTGGGGTGCCTCGCGTGCGACAATCTCGACGTTGACCGACTCGTTCGGCACGTGTTACTCGGGCCGGGTTAACGTGCGGGGCATGTGCAGGACAACTGGAAAGGAATCGGAAGCTACGGCACGGTCGGTCTTGAGATTGTGCTGGGCATTGTCCTGCCCTGCTACGTCGGCTCTCTCGCTGACGGGCGCTACGGTACCGGAAAAACCTGGCTCTTCGTTGGCTTTTTGATCGGGGTCGGCCACGCTGTGAGAGTGGTGTGGCGGACGATGAAGCAGGCCAATCAAGAGGCCGACGCCGAGACCGAGCGCGAGAAAACAAAGCGTAAACAGTACTATGAGGACCGAGATCGAAAACTCTGACTCCACCCGCCGGGCGTTGATCGCCGTGGGCGCCTCCGGTCTCGTCATGGCTTTGCTGCTCTTGCCGGTTCTTGGGATCGCCGGCGCGCTCGGGATCGCCGCTGGTGCCCTCGTGGCGCTGGTGAACCTCTACGTATTGGCGCGGGCTGTTCAGGCGTTCCTGGGTGCTGGCGAGCCGGGCGCTTGGGCGGTTGCGGCTGTCGTCAAGCTGGCGGCCTTACTTGGGATCCTCTACTTCTTGCTTTCCAGTCGGTTGGTCGAAGGGCTGCCCCTTTTGATTGGATTGGGGGCTCTGCCTATTGGGGTTGTGGTTTGTCAGTTAACGGCTACAAGGCAGACCGTGCCGCCCGGGCGGCGGCTATAAACGCAACTTAAGGACAATCTCGCGTGCCTGGACACAGTACTTGGTTGACCCTGCTCCTAGAGGGGATGAAAGAGACCCTTGGGCGCAACTCAGCGATCATCGGAAACTCCATCGTCGGCGGTGCCGCACCCACCTGGCATTCGTTTGAGCCAATCATTGCGTCGCTGCTCGTGGTGCTGTTCCTGCTGTTCATGGCCCAACGTCTACGTTTGCAGCTCAGCAACGTTGACCAGGCAGTCATCCCCGATGACAAGCTGACCCTCCGCACCGCCGTCGAGGCTTTTGTCGGATACTTCTACGACCTGGCTAAGAGCGTGATGGATCCGGTCCGGGCAAAGAAGTACTTCCCGGTGATCGGTACTTCGGCGCTCTTCGTTTTCGTCAGCAATATCCTCGCCCTCATCCCCGGCATGCCGGTGGCCACCAGCAGCTTAAACGTGACCCTCGGGTGCGCGGCTGTCGTTTTTATTCTGTTCAATGCCTACGGCATCATGAAAGACCCGTGGGGCTATCTGGCTCACCTGGCGGGCCCTGCTTGGTACCTGGCGCCGCTGCTACTGCCCATTGAGATCGTGTCACTTTGTGTGCGGCCGATCACGTTGGCGGTTCGTTTGATGCTCAACATGAGCGTCGACCATTTGCTGCTCGCCATTATTACGTCGTTGATTGGGTTGTTCGTACCGGTCCCGGTGCTGCTACTCGGTTGCATTGTGATCATCGTGCAAACGCTCGTTTTTACGCTGCTCACGACCATTTACATCGGTCTGGCCACTGAAGACAGCGGCCACGGTCCAATGTCGTTCCTAGACTTCGTAGATCACATCATTCCACTTCGCTTGATGGGTCTGCTTCCCAAAAATCAAGGCGGCCACTGATCCCCAATTGGCGCTGCACTAAGGAGACTCGAAAAATGAATACCAAGAATAAGCTTGCCCTTGTCGTCGGTCTGCTGACCACCCTCTTCTGCACCAACGCATTCGCTCAGTCTGCGGCTTCGAACAAGTTCGACGCTCAGTCACTCGCCGCTCTTGGCGCGGGCCTCGCAGTGGGTCTCGCGGTGCTCGGTGGCGGTCTGGGTCAAGGTCGCGCAGCGGCCGCAGCCCTCGAAGGCATCAGCCGCAACCCCGGCGCCGCTGGTCGCATTCAGACGCCGATGATTCTCGGCCTAGCGCTCATCGAGTCACTCGTGCTCATGGGCTTCGCTATTGCTTACTTGCTACAAGCTCAAGTCGGTCAGTAAGTCGCTTATCATTCGAGCACAACAGGGCCCCGCGTCTTCGCAATGTTGCTGCGGGGCGCGGGGTTTCTCATTTTCTGCGGAAGAAGCGGTTCCACACCTCAGTCAGAGCGTGAATGCCGCCTCCAAGGACGGCGAGCGCCGTCGTAGCCAGCGCGGGCCAAACGAGGCCACTGGAGAGCAATACTGCAGTCGCTAGAATCAGCGCGCTGATAATTAGCGCAGTGAACAGTCGGGTGCCTAGTTGTTCGGCTGCGCTCCGCAGTTGGGGGGCGCCTATTTGGATGGTTGCGCGTCCCATACGCACGTCCTCCAAGACCTCCTGAAGCTGATCGGGCAAGCTCGAGGTCACGCCGCCCCAGCGCTCAAGCTGACGCAGCGCTTCACTGCCTAAGCGCTCTGGCGAATAGCGCTTGCGCAAGATCTCAAAGAAGAATGGACGGGCTTCCTCTACGATATCCATGTTCGGGGCGATTTCTTTGCCGATCCCTTCAATGGTCATCAGGGCTTTGCCGACGAGCAAGAAGTCCGGAGGTACCTCCATCTCAAAGCGCTTCGTGTTGCTGACGAGGTCGCGGATCAAGGCGCTGAGCTCGACGTCCTTCAGCTGTTTTCCTAGGTAGCGCTCGGCGAGCAGAGCGACTTCGCCTCTGAACCGGGGCATGTCGACCTTCTTCGTCGGGCGTGAGATGGCGTACATCGCGTCCGCGAGGCTGTCGTAGTCGCGGCGGATGGCGGCTACCATCAAGTCGATAGTCAGATCGCGCATCCGGGGGCTGAGGCGCCCGATCATTCCTAGGTCTATCAACGCATAAACGGGCCTCTCAGGCTCACCCAAGATCAGCACGTTACCGGGGTGAGGATCAGCGTGAAAAAAGCCGTCCTCGAAGATCTGCTTGATGATGATGCCCATCGCTAGCTTCGCTAGCCGCGTGCCGTCGTGACCGGCGCTTACGGCCACGTCGATCTTCGCGCCATCAAGGTACTCCAGGCAGATGACGTGTTTGCTGGAGGCCTGGCGGAAGACCGTTGGAAAGCGCACCTCGTCACGATTCTCGAAGTTCTGAGCGAAGCGAGCGGCGTTCTCCGCTTCGATGGTAAAATCGAGCTCGTTGGTAATCGCGCGATCAAACTGCTGCACGAGCGCGACCGGGGAGTAAGGTCGGGTTTCGGCGACTGTTCGCTCAAGCAGAGCGGCCAAACTGTGCAACAAATCGAGATCGCTGGCGATGGTGGCGTTGATTCCCGGGCGCTGCACCTTGAGCACGACTTCGCGCTCGCCTTCGGAGGTACGGAGGACCGCGCGGTGAACCTGGGCGATACTTCCGGCGGCGAGGGCCTCTTCGTCGACGCTGACGAACAGCTCCCTGTAGTCGATGCCTAGAGACTCCTCCAGGCGTTGCTGCACCTCCCTAAAAGGAACCGGCGGAACAGCGTCTTGAAGTTTGCGCAGCTCAACAATCAGCTCGGGAGGCAGGACATCGGCGCGGGTCGAGGCTATCTGTCCGAGTTTGACAAAGCTTGGCCCCAGCTCCTCCAAGACCAATCGAATGCGCACGGCGGCGCTCGCGTTCACCCGCGGTGCGTCCTCGGAACCGGGTGGATCACTGCGGCGCCCGAGACCCAGCCGCGCGATGACTTCTCCGAAGCCGTAGCGCGCCAGCACCCGCGAGATGTCGCGCAGGCGGCCCAGATCGCGTGCGGCGTGGACGATGGAGACCATGAATGCTCAGCGTTTTAGCCCAGCTTGTGACCCGCGACTACGCCTCGCGAGGCCAAAATTGCCAATGTGGCCCCCACAGTTTTCCTCCGGACGCGATTGTGGCCTACAGTTGGCCCCGTCATGAGGAAAACAGAAGAAGCGCTACTGTACCATTCCCAAGGCCGACCGGGAAAGATTGAGGTCATTCCAACGAAGCCGGTCGCGTCCCAGCTGGACCTGTCACTCGCGTACTCCCCGGGTGTAGCCGCGCCGTGCCTGGCGATCAAGGACGACCCCGATGCCGTCGATCTGTACACTGCACGCGGTAACCTCGTAGGGGTCATCACGAACGGCACGGCCGTACTTGGGCTCGGTAACATCGGGCCTCGTGCGGCAAAGCCAGTGATGGAGGGCAAGGCCGTGCTCTTCAAGCGCTTCGCCGACATTGACGTTTTTGACCTTGAGCTAGACGCGCCCGACCCCGAGACGTTCATTAACGCGGTGCGCACGCTTGAACCGACCTTCGGGGGTATCAATCTGGAAGATATCAAGGCCCCCGAGTGCTTCATTATCGAGAAGCGCCTGAGGGAGCTGATGTCTATTCCGGTCTTCCATGATGACCAGCACGGGACTGCGATCATTTCCACGGCGGCGCTGCTGAACGCGCTGGAGCTCCAAGGCAAGAAGGTTGACCAAGTGCAGGTGACTTGTATCGGCGCGGGGGCGGCTGCGACCAGCTGCATGCATATGTGGGCGAGTGTTGGTGTTCCCTATGAGAACATCACCATGTTCGATGTCGACGGAGTGGTGCGGGTAGATCGTCCTGGCGGTGTGGACGAGTTCCGGGCGCGTTTCGCGAGGCCAGCGAGCGATGCGCGTCGGTCCCTTGCAGACTGTTTGCGTGGGGCAGACGTAATGGTCGGGCTATCTGCTGGCGGGTTGGTGACGGCGGAAATGGTCAAGACGATGGCTGACAAGCCTATCATCTTCGCTCTGGCAAACCCCGATCCTGAGATTGACTATGAGGCCGCAACGGCAGCCCGCCCCGACGCTATCGTCGCCACAGGCAGGAGCGATTTCCCAAATCAAGTGAACAATGTGCTGGGTTTTCCGTACATTTTTCGTGGAGCCCTCGACGTGCGGGCGAGCACGATCAATGAAGAGATGAAGGTGGCTGCAGCGCGAGCCCTGGCGGAGTTGGCGCATCAAGAGGTCTCTGACGACGTCTTGCGCGCTTACAGTAGCGATCGAATGCGCTTTGGCCCGCGCTATATTATCCCCAAACCCTTCGACACGCGGGTGCTCTATTGGGTCGCGCCTGCCGTCGCCGAGGCGGCGATGAAGAGCGGCGTTGCGCGTCAACAGCTCGACATCGGAGAGTACCGTGAGCGGCTGTATAGAAAGATTTCGCCGGCGAGGCGCGTGCTGTGGCGAGTGACCGAATCCGCGAAGGAGCACCCGAGCCGGATCGTGTTCCCCGAGGGCGAGCACCCCGACATCCTGCGCGCCGCAGAGCGCCTGGCGGATGCTGGTATCGCGCTGCCGGTTCTGCTCGGCTCGGTAGAGCGGATCGAATCGCTGAAGCACTCACTCGGCCTCAGCCTACATGGGGTCTCCGTGTTGGATCACCGAAAAGACCCGCGCCTTCAGAGCTACGCGGACGCCTTGTGGCAGAAACGCCAACGCCAAGGCGTGACTGAGCACGTCTCGCGCGCAAATTTGCGCAGTTCGCGCATTGAGTTTGCCTTAATGATGCTGGATCAAGGCGACGCGGAAGGGGTCGTAGCGGGGCTTCGTCAGGGGTATCCGGCGACGATTCGACCTGCCCTTCAAATCATTGGGGTGCGCCCGGGCGTCAAGCGCGCGTCGGGCATGTACATGATCGTCGGAAAAGACGACGTGCGTTTCCTCGCTGATACCACCATTAATATCGAACCCGACGCCGAAACCCTCGCCGAGACGGCCATATTGGCCGCGGAAACCGTTAGAGACCTGGGGATCACTCCGCGCGTCGCGATGCTGTCGTTCTCTAACTTTGGCGATGCTCGCCATCCCGCTTCACAGAAGGTGGCGCAGGCGACGGCGATTGTGAAACAACGCTGCCCCGACTTGATGATCGACGGCGAGATGCAGGCCGACGTCGCGCTGAGCGAAGAAGCGCGCGAACGCTATTCTTTCAGCAGCCTGAAGGGTTCAGCGAATGTGCTGATCTTCCCGAACCTGGATGCGGGCAACGCTGCGTATAAGCTGCTCGCCGCGAGTGGTCGTGTGGACATCGTGGGGCCGATCGTCCTTGGAATGCGGAAGGCTGTGAACGTGTTGCAGCAGGGCTCAAGCGTCGACGCGATCATTCACGTCACGGCCATGACCGTGGCGCGCGCAGTTCGGCTGAAGGAACTTGCCGCCGAACTAGACGGAGCGGGCGCGTCTCCCCGTCCAGCCTAGGGGGTTGTAGTCGAGGCGCAGTTCCCGCTGGGCCAAGCTTCCCAAGGGGCGCCCAGTTGGCTATGCACACGGCGTGGCGCCTCCTCGGCTTGAAAACGATTGGGTCCGTCTTATCCCGCTGTCGCTGCATCATGTGACGGCGCTGTGGGCGGCCGCGTCTCAAGATCGCAGCAGCTACCAGTACAGTTCCGTTCCCCAGACGCCGCAGGCCATGCGGAGCTACGTGGAGGCAGCGCTCAGCGTAGCCAAGCAGGGCACCGCCTGTCCCTTCGCGATCCAGCGCATTGCCGATCAAGTCATTGTGGGCTGCACGCGCTTCACGGACATGACCCAGTACGCCATCCTTGGCGCGGCTGCCAAGACTACGCCGGACAGCCTCGAGATTGGCTACACCTGGCTAGCAGGCTCCGCTCAGCGCAGCTACGTGAATACGGCGTCCAAGCTATTGCTCCTCGGGCACGCGTTCGACAGCTGGAGGGTGCAGCGCGTGTTTCTGAAGACCGATGCGCGCAATCAGACGTCGCGCGCTGCGATTGAGCGTATCGGCGGCCAGCTGGAGGGGATCTTGCGAGCGCACATGGCAGCCGCCGACGGCGGGGTACGCGACAGCGCTATGTACTCAATTCTTCCCGCTGAGTGGCCTGCAATTCAGCGTCGTATGATTGAGCGCCTGGCGGAGGCGTGAGCGACGTGGTGCACCCGGGCGCCCGCCACTTTCCTGCTTTGGTGGGGGCTGCGATGCCTGCTGCGGTCCGAAAAAATTCGGGTCATTCTCTTTCATCAGCAAGAGTTGCTGTGTTCTGACGCAGCACGTTTAGGACAGCTTTACTGGAACAAATCGCACCGGAGCGCGCGCGAATTTCCAGCGGTCCTGAGAGACCACATTTGGGTTTTCAGCGCGCAATCCCGGGCTTTGGCTGGTTGTTTGTGCGTCAGGTGCTTCCTAGCACGCTGGAAAAACTACAGTGGCCCCCCAGTTTGTGCATTCTTGGTGACCCTCCCCCCGTCTATGCGAGCACTTACGAGGTAACGGCTTTTTTTCGACTCAAGTCGCAGTGGAGTCTCTACTGCACTGCACCGGATCAAGGCTGGGAACGCGCGAACCTAACAACAAGCTAGAGAAGTAGCGCCCAAGGGACGAGAGGACATTATCCATGAAGAAGTACGGAATGTTGGTGGGTTGCTACGCGCTGCTCAGTTTGACGGGTTGCTCGGGTGAAGAAGCGGGTACGGGTGAGACCGCCAACGCCGGTGGCACTGGCGGCATGGCCATAATCGTCCCGCCCGCTGGTGGCGCTGGAGGAATGATGACGCCGACGACGCCGACGACGCCGACGACAGCGCCCACGACCGGGCCTGCGCCGACGACGCCGCCTGTCCCGACGACGCCGCCTGTCCCGACGACGCCGCCTGTCCCGACGACGCCGCCTGTCCCGACGATGATGATTCCGCCGCCGCCGGTCGTGTGCATGCCGGATCCTTTGAGCGTCAGCTTTAACGTCGGGTCTCCGGACGGTCTTATCTGGGAGAGCAAGTGCGGCAAGACAGCGACCGTCGACCTAGGAGAAGACCCAAGCAAGTGGCTAGTCGCCGACGGTGACAAGGGTGCATATGACCTCGTGTACTACGAGAACTGGATCGGCACGGGAATCTACCTGGACCGCGTCACTATCAGGCTATGCAAGGACGCGGCGTGCAAGGTCGCCGTGGAGGTGTTCAACTGGGGCGACGGCGAGCCTGACCTGAACAGCAACGTTAAGGACCACGCCAACGGCATTCCCAAGGAGGACCACAACACCTTGATTCCGGCGGCATCTCTTTACGGCACTGGCATGCTCAACGGCATGTTAGTTAAGTCGGGCGTCGCAATCGACATCGACATACCGGGTGTTGAGTCCGGCAGATACCGATTTGTGAGTTTCTCTTCCACCATGACCGATTCGACTCAAGTTCCAGAGATCGATGCGATTGAGGTGCTACCCACCATGGGCCCGAACCCCCCGCCGCCCGAAGTTATTGGAGGCGGCGGTATGGGTGCTGGCGGCGCAGCTGGTGGTGCTGGCGGCGCAGCTGGTGGTGCTGGCGGCGCAGCTGGTGGTGCTGGCGGCGCAGCTGGTGGTGCTGGCGGCGCAGCTGGTGGTGCTGGCGGCGGGCTGTAAGCCGATTGCGAGCAGTCCCCACAGCACGAGGTGGGTGCCCCGTCTTTCAGGGGCCTCACCTCAGATAAGAAACAGCGAAGGGTGGCCAGGCGGCCACCCTTCGCTGTTTTGTCGGGCTACACGTTCCGCGCCATCACTTGAAATCGTAGCCAAACTGCAGCTCGACGTAGTGAATGCTGTCCTCAGTGGGCCACTGGTCAGCGTTTGGCAAGAAGGCGCCATAGAGGCCGCGCAACACCGCACCCCGACCCAGCGGCGAAATGATCTGCGCGTCGATTTCTGTTCCAGGGAACGCTTCACCCGCGGCCTCTGCCTCCATCCGAGACAACAGATGCGCGTCTAGCTTAAGGATGAGTCTTTCGGACGCCTTGTAGGAGGCGCTGGCGTTGCCGCTGAGCACGTTGCTACGACCCACAAACACGTCGCTGAGGCCTAGGAACTTGTGGCCTGTTGGGTAGAGCTCGTTCCAGGCGTTGCTCGTGTCGTCGGAATCATCGCCGTCCCCCGATGCTACGAGACCGCCGAGCGCCAAGCGAAACCCCTGGGCCGGCGCCAGCCCAAACTCGGCATCGGCCTGGTACGCGAAGCGAGCGACAGCAGGCGCCCCGACGACGGTCTGGGCATCGCCGAGCTGGATGCCGCCTTCGATTCGATAGTCGAAGCGGCCTATGGCGTGCTTGACGCGGGTGCCGAGCGTCAGCTCAGTCGCACCTTCGAGCGTCTCGAATGTGGGGGCGGGATTGGCGAGCCCTGAGGTGTCGACCTGTTGTTGGTTGGCGCTTTGCAGAAGCGCGTAGAAGTCCCAATCCAGCTTTTCGCTGAACAACCCTCCGAGCCCCGCGTAGGCTCCGTAGAAGAGGACGTCGCCGTCGAAGATCGCTGCGGTCGCTGGGCGCCCTTCGCGGAGCAGCGTCGCGAACAAATCAACCCAGTACTTCTTGGGAGACACGTAGTGCAGCCGGGCGCCTTGAAACGCGCGTCCCGCTTCGTGCCAGTCCGAGTTGCCGATCACCAACCCGTCGCCATAGTTCATTTCAAATCGACCTGTATCCAGCGTGACCCGCTGCCCCTGCCAGCGAATGAACGCTTCATACACTCGCAGATCGTATTGGTCGTTAATCGTGGTCGGCTCGCCCTGGGTCGCGTGGACGCCATGGGCTTGGGGAATGAACGTAGCGGAAATGGTCTGCCCATCACCGAGGTCGACCGGGTGGGTTGTGACCCCCAGGCGGGCGCGGTAGACGAAGTTGTCGCCTTCACGGTGTAGCCTCGGGTGAAAAAGGCCCTGTGCGGCATAGCCGCTGCGCAGCTCGTAGCGGGTGAAGAACGAGCCGCTGACGGCGAGGGGCGTGACGCTGTTGCCAGTTTCTGGTGTCGCGTGTTCGGCTAGCGGTGGCGGGGTCGCGGCTACCGCCGCCGCCGTGACCTCGGGCAGATCGAGAGCCGCGACGCCTTCCGCGTTGACCGTTGTTTCGGTCGGGGCGGGTGCGGCAGCCTCAGACACTGGGACCGGTTCTAGGGCAGGAGGCAGCGGCGCGGCAGGGGCCTGCGACGCCGCGGTGGGTGAAGAAGGTGGCACCGTTGGAGTGGCTTCAGCCGTCTCGGGTGGCTGCTGGGCGCGGGCAGGCATTCCCGTTGAGATCACCGCGCTTCCAGTCAAGGCGGCGGTGTAGATCCAAGGTGCAATTCGGTGTGTACGTTTCATGGGTTTCCTGCGACGCACTGTATGCCGACCGTCCTGGGCCGTTCAACTGCGGCTTTGAACGCGGGACCGAACAGCGCCGCACACCACGAGTTGCGGCGCCGCTTGCTACAAAAGCTGTGCAGAACGGGTGTAGTCTCCTTGAGCAATAACCTAGAACTGCTGCGGTAGAAGGCCACTTGAACTCAAACCAGGACCCAGGCGAGAACCCCAAAGCCTTCAAGCACCAGGTCAATCTGGAGAGCGCCCGTCGCTTGGCGACCTCGCTCAGTCAGACGTGGCCAGCGTTTGACCAAGTGGCGTTTCTGAAAACTGTGGAGGCCGCTCTTCCGCCACTTGAGCTCAAGGCGCGAGTCGGCTTGATCGCCGACGCTCTGGCGCAACATCTGCCAGCGGAATATGAGCGCGCGCTTGAAATCGTGCTAGCGACGTTGGGGCCTCCGCTAGAGGGAACTAGTCACGTTTCTAGTGAGGCGTTCTACTATTGGGTACACGCTCACTTCGTTCAGACTCGGGGCTTGGGTCACTTTGACGAATCGCTCAACGCGATGCTCGAGATCACCAAACGCTCGACGGCGGAGTTTGCAGTGCGGCCCTTCTTGCGCAAAGACTCGGCGCGCGTGCTGAAATTCTTGCGTCGGCACCTGCGCGATCCGAATCCGCACGTTCGTCGCTGGATCAGCGAGGGCACTCGTGCTCGCTTACCGTGGGGTGAGCGCCTGCCGATGTTCCAGAGTGACCCGAGCGAACCCCTATCGCTGCTGGAGCAGCTACGAAACGACGCGTCGCCCTATGTGAGGACCTCAGTGGCTAATCACCTTGGGGACATCGCGAAAGACCACCCCGGGCTAGCGGTTGAGACTGCGAAGCGCTGGCTAGCGGAACACCGGGCGTCTCCGAAGAAGTTCCCCCATGCGCCGTGGATAGCGGAGCGAGCGCTCCGGCACCTAGTTAAGGCGGGAGATCCAGGAGCGCTCGGGACGTTGGGGGTCGCGTCGTCGTCGAGAGCATCAGTGAGTCTGATCAGCTTGGATAAGAAGCGCGTTCGGATAGGTGAACGTCTGACGTTCTCTGCGGTCTTGAAGGGCGCGGTCAGCGAGTCCCTAATCGTGGACTATGCCGTGGTCTACCAGCTAGCCCGCGGCAAGACCGGGCGCAAGGTCTACAAGCTGAAGAAGCTGGAGATCGCTGCTGGCGCGAGCGTTGCGATTTCCAAGACACACTCGTTTCGTCCCATCACGACGCGTGTCTACTACCCGGGGGAGCATCAGCTGCTCTTGATTGTTAACGGCAAGGTCAAGGCGGAAGCAGCGTTCCAGCTCTTGGGGCCTAACTTGTCCGTTTGAGTTCGCTCAGGGACTGCTCATGCGAACGACCCACGCGTCCAGAGCGGCGACGCCTTGGACTGGGACTTCACAAACCAGGGTCACTCTCGTTCCATAGTGGTTCTCGACAATCGCGGAGCCTGAGGCCCCAAGCAAGCGCCGCACCTGCGGCTCCTCCCCGAAGGACATTTGCAGCTGGACGGTCGTGTGAGGGACGAGGGTCGCGTATCGGGCCGCACTCAGCAAGGCTCGCGTCGCCGCAGCATAGGCGCGCACTAAGCCCCCCGTTCCTAGTTTGACGCCGCCAAAGTACCGGGTCACGAGCACCGCAGAGTTCACCAATTGGCGTCCTCGGAGCTGCTGCAACATGGGCAGCCCAGCGGTCTTCGCGGGCTCACCGTCGTCGGAATAGCGACAGTCCTGCTCGCGAGCGCCGACGTACGCGAAACACACGTGGCAGCTTCGAGGGTGTGCACTCCGTAGCCGTGCTTGTTCGAGCAAGACCGAATCCACGTCGCTCGCGGGCAGGGCACGCGCCAAAAAACGTGAACCTTGGACGGCGGGGATCTCCACGTCCAGCTCCTCTAGGAGGCGGAGCCTCGGGGTAGAGTCTGCCATACACCGAGGATCAGTTCCCCCAAACGCGAACAGTTTGGTCGCCCGAGCTCGTAATCAAGAGGCGTCCGTCGCGGGAGAATGTGACCGGGTACACGTTCGCGCTCCCGCTGTGTCGCAGTAACGCAAAAAGCTTGAGCTCCT
>JBDKJZ010000107.1:0-12328 GCA_039796375.1 Pseudomonadota bacterium | reverse complement strand
GGATTTTCAATCCCCGTGTCTAGAGTTGTGAGTAGTGAACGTCATTAAGGAAAGCGGGCGTTGACTAGGCGGAACTTCAAGGCGAACCGCGGCGCCAGCAATGAGCGCCTGGGTCGAATCGTGGCCTCGGTCCAGCGGGAAAAGCCTGACATTCTTCTCCTCCAGGAGGTAAGCGTCGGAACGTTCCCGGACCGGCTTCGGCGGGCGCTGCTCCCTACTGGGCTCACGCACTTCGCTTGTTCCGGTGACGACCAGTCTGTCGAGAAGCGCTACGGGTGTGTATTCGTCAGTTAGTGGCCTCTCGGCATTCACGCCGCGGGGTGGGCGCCTGAAGTCCCCTGGCCCCAACTGCTCGCCCACAGAACGGTGACGAGTCCAGGGGGCGAGATCGATGCGATCGTCGCCCATATCCCGAACGGCGCGGGCAATGGTTGACGGAAGCTCCAAACCTTCGAAGCTCTTGCCCGTGGGCTGGGAGACGCGCCCGCTCGCCCGCGCCTCCTCGGCGGCGACTTCAATGAGCCGAGGGACGTGCTGCCGGATGGGCAACTCATTCCCTTCGCGGGTATCGGTCGTGGTTTACGCACTTTGCCTTGACTGTTCCCCTGATGGGGGTACACTGCCCCAGTGGAGGTTGAGCTTTCCAAAACCGCCCGCAAGCAGCTGGCCACGGCTCCTCCTCAGATCGTCCGAAAGTTCGCCATCTGGGCTGACCTTGTCCGCGTGAACGGCCTCGAAACTGCTCGCGCGATTCCGGGATTCCATGACCATCCACTCCAAGGCATCTGGCAGGGATACCGGGCTGTCCGGCTTAGCCAAGCAGACCGTCTTCGTCGAAGAGGTGAACAGGCATGACTACTAGGCCTCGCAAACTCGCCAAGGACGCCGGTCAACGCTTCCTGGAAAAACTCATGGGCGGCCCTCTTTCCCTGGGTGGCGCCCTTTCTGCGATTCGCGAAACCGAGGAACTGAGCCTCGCTGTGTTCGCCGAACGCCTCGGTGTCTCGAGGTCCCACCTCAGCGACATCGAGCACGGTCGACGCGCTGTCAGTCCCGAACGCGCGGCTCGCTTCGCCGCTGCACTCGGACACAGCCCCGCACAGTTCATCCGACTGGCCCTGCAGGATCAAGTTCGCAACGCGGGACTCAACTTCCGAGTCGACGTCCACGCCGCGTGATCCTGCGCGGCGGCCCCCCAACAACACGTTCAGTAAGCGTGCCGCTAGCCCCCCACGAATCGGACCCGAAGGCCGGTCGTGCGTTCCTTCGTCACTGCCATGACACAGGAGGTCTGCATAGAAGCGCACCGGCTCTCGTCCATGCTGATGCCAAGCTTGCGGCCAGCGCGCTATAAGGCGCCAACGCTCGAAACGTGACGTCAATTAGGAGATACCCAATGAATCGTACAGCACTCGTTCTACTCGCCGGAACCACTTTGGCCACCTTGGGTGTGGTGGCGCCCGCTCAGTCGGAAACAGTTAAGAAGCCTGCGATACTGCGGCCCCGCCCTAAGCCAGCCACGGACGACGTGTTGGCGGTCAAGGTCAGCGTCGCGGCGGGTGCCGAGCCAGGCAGCAAGCTCATCACGCTTGAAGTGAGCAACGTGAGCAAGTCTTCTGCGCTGTGGATCGACTGGCAGCTCAAAGCCAAGAGCGGCAGCCAGGAGCGGTTTCTTGGCGTCGGCAACATCACAAACTTGAACGGAGCCGAGAAGCACACGTTGACCGTCGAGTATGTTCCGAGCGGTGAGCCTGTCACAATCGAGGCGAGCGTCACGCCGGACCAGTCTGAAGTTAGCGCGGCGGCTCGCGCCAACAACGTCAAGGCAGTGAGCATCGCGGCCAGCGCGCTGCCAAGCACGCTCCAAGTCGCGGAGCTCAACCCAACCTCGGCGGCGACAGCCGGCGCCACGCACCACTACACGCCGCGTTCCGGGATGACGGGCTGCAGCATGACACAGGCGCCGCAGGGCACGAATGCGTTGGGGGTGAACATCAGCTGCACGGCCCCAGGCGCTGGCGAAATTGAGCTGTTCAAGAACTTCACGCTGAAACAAAACTGGAAGGTGAACGGCGTCGCCGTCGGCACACTCGGAGGCGGAACGCTCAAGCATCGTCAGCTCCCGCTCGCAGGCAGCGCGGCGCCACACATTCGCTTGGACGTGACTGGGGCGCCAAACCAGAGCCCAGTGGTAGTCGTGAGGGTCGACCTCGTGGGCCCCGCGAATACCAGCCCCTACTGAACCCAGCGTCGGTTCGCTCGCCGCTAAGGCTCCTTTCGCTGAACCCAAAGCGGGCCCAGCGAAAGCTCAATCGCGTCGAACGGCGGAATTCGCGCGGTGTCCTCGCCCGCCCAAGCCCCGAGCCGCAGCCAGGCGCCTTCCGCGAGGCGAAACGCTTCGAGCAAGTTTGCGTCGGGGTCCACAATCCAAAAGTACTCGACGCCGACCTGCGCGTACAGATCGGCCTTCGGCCCGCGATCAAAGCGACCACTGCTCGGTGAGATCACCTCACACACCCAGGCTGGCGGTACGGTGAAATACGTCTCTGCTAATTCGGGCGGCCGCGTCACACGCCAGCCGGCGAGATCCGGCACTACGACGTTGGTGCCGAGATGCAGCTCTGGTTCATCCACCAGGATCCAGCCGCCCGGACCCCCACGACCCCGTTGAAACGGGCTACCTAGATCGATACCGAGGCCACTTGCGGCGACTCCGTGTGGCCCGGCAGGGCGCGGCTGCACGTGGAGCTCACCGTTCACTAGCTGAGCTATCGTGTGCGGTGGGGCGAGCAACAGGTCGTCGTAAGTGGCAACGCGGCGAGCAGCTTCACCCATAACCCCAACTTTCCCCCACTTCCCTGCGTGGGCCAAGGACAATCGGTGCGGCGGGCAAAGCGCGCGTGAAGAAACAAGCCGGGAGGGAAAGGTGCGCCTGGAATCCCTTGTGTCTCGTTCACGATCTTTGGGATGATGTCGCCGCTTTGATGAGCCAACCTTGGTCCCCCATTGCCCCGGTGCGCCCAACACTCAGCGCGCTGCCCAGGGCACCCAGCCGGGAAAACTACGAGCGCCAGCTTTCGTACGGCGCCGCGGTGAACCGGCCATGACGGGTTCGCGCCTCCGCACGCGGTGTGTCGGCGTGGCTGAACAGGTAGCCCGGGGTTGGCGCCAGTTCTTCTTAGCTGAATCGTCGGTCACGGGCGCGGTCGCTTTCCGCGTGTTTCTGGCGCTGTGGACACTCGGTTTCTATTGGGAGCGTCTCGATCACGCGTGGGAGCTCTATGCGCGGCCCGTGCTCAGATCTGTGTCGCCCCGAGTGTCGGCGCTCGGTAGCCCGCTGCCGGACCAGTGGTTAGCCGAAGTGACGATGCTCGTCCTAATGGCTCTATTGCTCGGGTTTGTTTTCTCTAGCCGCCCGCGGGTCTTTCACGTGCTGTTGATGATCCCGCTGACTCTGTTAATGGAGTTCGAGACGCTGATGGGGCGAGCGTACGGGCAGCTCGCCTACATTCAATGGTGGCTCCTGTTTCTGGTTCCGTACGATCGCCACCTCACAGGCAACCGCGACGTAGTGACCGCGCCGCGCTTAGGGGTTCGGTTGTTGCAGCTTCAGTGGGCGTCTGTTTACTTCTTCACGGTGCTTGCTAAAGCGATGTCCGGCATTTGGTTTGACGGGTCGGGGCTGTGGGCCAAGTTCCACGGCGAGCGCCTGGGCCAGTGGCTGCTGAGCGATTGGTTTTCTATCCCGCAATCAGTCGCTGCCGGAATGGGGTACGCGACGTTGGTCTGCGAGTGGTTCATCGCGATCGGGATATTCTTCAAACCCACCCGCCGCTGGGCGATGTTGTCTTGCGTCGTGCTGCACCTCGGGATCCTATTGACCGTACGCGTCAGCGTTCTGTTCGGGGCCCTCATGTGGGGCCACCTGCTGCTCTTCGTCACGGACGACGAATGGCGCAGGTTGTTTCGCAGGTTTGTCCCGCGTGAAGCGGCGGCGGCAAATGAGGCGGGCGACTAAGTTAGCGGTTTGGGCTAGCGCGTCGGACGAACCGGCGCTTACGGCGCTACGCAGCCGATGCGGGTGCTGCTCAGGGCGACGTCGTCCAGCCAGACCTCGGGTGCGACGGCCTCCGGATGGGGGTGATTGATCCCAATTTCGAGGCTGCTGAAGACCGGAAACACGAACGGCTGATTACCCGCGTTGGCTGGTAGCGCCGCGGACGGCGCGAGCTGACCCTCTATCCAGAGATTCATGACCTTGCCCTCCCGCCGCAGCTCCAGCTCCCAACACATCCAGCGCTCAGTCGGAAATGGGACTTGGCTGTCGACTATCTTGTGGAGCGGCAAGTGCATGACGCGGATCGTGCGCTCGCCATCGGCGCTGCCAAACGGGGTGGTGGTCCCGCCCATCCGCCACATGACCCCTTCGCCGTTCAGTATCAAGTAGTTCCAATTTCGGGGTGGAAGCGGAGGAGCCATCCAGACGTATGCGCGCAGAAAGATCGCGTCGCGCGGCGTAGCGAAAGTGCTCGTGTGGGACATGACGACGTTGCTAGCGGCTGCGCTGCCCGTCACGTGCAGCGCGTACCGTCCGTGGGCCGCGCGCCCTTCCGCGACCTCGATCCCGGGTTTAGCTCCGACCCAGCGCACGGGATCGATCGCGCCGCTCTCGAAGTCGTCGCACATCAACAGGGCGCTGTCGGCGCATCCCCGAGAGACCGGCGCCGAAGGTGCAGGGGCAGCAGTATCGGCGGGGCCAGGCTCGACAGGGGACGCGCCGCCGCTGGCGCTACCGGCATCGGCGCTGAGCGCGGGGAGCGCGGTGTTCGAAGCGGAGGGCGCTGGCGGGGGTGGACTCGTCAAGGCTGGGGCCGCGGTCATCCCGCCCGCTGCAATAAGACCAGGCCCGGCACCGCCGAAGCTTTGTCCATCGGGAGACTCGGACGTGCAGCCAAGCACGAAACAAGCCGCGACAATCACGGCACCCTGCTTCCGTACGCCACGCAGAACGGCCAGGGAACAACGCTCATCGCTGAGGAGAATTGGGTTCAATAGAGCTGCGCTCATACGGTGGGTCTATCGCGACGCAGGGACCTTCATAGTCCCAAACGTAGAGCTGAGCATGCTCCCAAACACGAGCCACGACTAGGCACGTAAGAGGTGTACACTGTCGCTGCCGCTCTCGGCATGGGGGCATTCTAAGGCGCGCGGATATTTCCAGCGCATGTCCTTCGAATCGACCCCAAGTGAGCACTCGGGCAGCGCAGTCAGCCGACCATCGAAGTGGGCCAATGAGTGATTCAGTGAGGTGGGGTGGCTGGGCCAAGCTTGCACCAGCTACCCCACCCAAAAATTCATACTCTACGCGCGGCGCACAATATCAGTCTACGCGCAGCGCAAATTTGCAAAAGGGCAGCGTGGTGAACCACGCCGCCCTTTCAGACCTGTTACTTCTTCGAGCTACGAGTTATTGGGTAAACGTGGTGAAGAACGCGTTATAGTCAGACATCCCGCCAAACCCGAAGATCACACACGCTTCGGCAGCGTCCGAGAAGTCCATGCCGCCGTTGAGGATGTTCTTGTTCACATAGGCCGCCACTGGGTTGTAGATGTCGCACAGGCGATCCGCCTCGACCCACATCGGGCCCGATTGCGGCATGGCATTAGCGAAAGCCCACCTGGAGGAGCTGGCGGTGTTGAAGCCGGGGGTGCCGTTTCCGACGGTGTTTCCGTCCGCGATCTTTTGGTAGTCCGTGTTGGCCTTGATGTAGGTCAGGTCGGCAGGCGTGGTCTGGCCCTCATTCCAGGTGCTGTGTTGGTACACATGGATTCGAGCGGTGGTCACGACGCTGGGTAGGTCAGCCTTCACCTGCTGAACCCAGTCCCTGGTGAAGTCAGACTGGCCCGCTTCCATCACGTAGATGTCGCCGCCCGCGTTTAAGGCCGCCTTGACCTTAGCCACCACGGTGCTCAAGGCGAGCGCATGATTTGTGTGGTTGTCCGACCAGTTGGCGCTACCGAATGCCATGTTAAACAGTGCCGAGGAATCGACGTAGGAGCCCGATTGGTTGCCATAGGCACCTGCTACTGCGTGCGTGTTTACCCCATTAAAGCGTGAGTCGTTCAACATGGTTCCCACCGCGGCCTGCGCCTGAATATCGTCCAGGTCAGGGATGCTGTCGAATTGCGGAACGAACAGGTCGGTGCTCTTGTCGAACAAGCCGAGCATTTGGGACGTCGCGCACGCTGCGCATGGTCCGCCACAGTCCACACCAGTTTCACTTCCGTTCTGGATGGTGTCCGTACAGGTCGCCGCTGCAGCGACCTTCACGGAGACATCGTCGAAGGTCACAGCGCCGACCTCTGAAGCAGAGGTCGCCCCATTCATATAGGCGCCGAGCTTGATAGTGTGCGTACCCGCGGTGAGGGACGAGGTGGTGAAGCTGCGAGTGACTTCGACTTGGTTGCCGCCGCCCTCAATTCGCTGCACGTAGTCGTTCGGGCTCAGGCCGTAGAGGGCGCTGTCGATTGCCACCAGGACCTCGACCCATTCGCCGGGGTCGATACCGTCGTTCGTCGTCATGCTGTACTTGAAGCTGACGTCGACCGCGCCGGCGCTGGCTACCGTGAACGACTTGCTCCACCCACCGGACATCGCTGGGGTGCTCACCGCGGGTCCGCCAACGGTCACCTCAAGTTTGGTCGCATTCACCTGGCCCGCCGCATAAGCCGCGTTGTTGGTGCTACGGAAAGCGTTGTCGGCATAGACGAATCCGTCGGCACCACTCGCGAAGCCGATGCTCATCGGCAGGGCGCTAGCGCCGCCGCTGCAAGCAGCGCAGGGGCCGCCGCAGTCCACGCCGGTTTCAGTCTGGTTCATCACGCCGTCTGTGCAGGTGGCGCAGGCTGAACAGGTTCCGCCGCAGTCCACGCCGGTTTCAGTCTGGTTCATCACGCCATCGGAACAGGTGGCGGTGGTACCCCCAGCCGTCACAGAGACGTCGTCAAAGGTGACCGTTGCGGTCTCTGTAGCGCCAGTCGCTGCGTTCATGTAGGCGCCGAGACGTAGCGAGTGAGTGCCCACGGAAAGCGACGGACTGGTGAAGCTGAAGGTGACTTCGGTTTGGTTACCGCCACCGTCAATCCTGCGCACGTAGTCGTTTGGGCTCGCGCCGTAGAGCACGCCGTCGAGCGATACCAGCGCGTCCACGTACTCGCCGGGGTCGATATCAACATGCGTGGTCATGCTGTACTTGAAGCTCACCGTGACCGGGCCAGAGGTGGTCCGCTGAAAACTCCTAGCCCAACCGCCGGACATCGCGCTCGTCGCCGTTCCGCCAACAGTCACCTGGATTTTGCCCGCATTGTAAATGCCGCTGGCCAAGGCCGCGTTGTTCGTGTTGCGGAAGAAGTCGTCGGTGTAAACGAAACTATCGGCACCAGCGGCAAAGGTTGCGCTCAGGGGGAGTGTGGAACAGGCCGCGCAGGGTCCGCCACAATCGATACCCGTTTCGCTCTGGTTCTGAACGCCGTCTGAGCAGGTCACGCACGCGCTGCAAGGCCCGCCGCAGTCCACGCCGGTTTCAGTCTGGTTCTTAATCCCGTCTGAGCAGGTCGGGTCAGTCGCACACGCGTTGCAGGGGCCGCCGCAGTCCACCCCAGTTTCGCTCTGGTTTTGAACCCCGTCGACGCAGGTTGCCCCGCAGTTGGTCGCCGCGGTACCCGTGCCGGAAGGGACGGTGGTGGTGTTGGTGACGTAGATCTTGTCGATCTTCAGACCATCTTCGCGGTTGGCGATCTCAATCGTGTTGTTGCCGGCAATTAGGTTCAGTGTGCCGCCGGATGCCTTCTTGCCCCAAACCCAACCGGTCTGCGCCGTCGCGACCGGATTGAACACAACCCAGGAACCTGTCCCGAGGCGGTAGTACATAGAATTGTCGTCAGTGCTGTTGTTATTGTTCACGCGAACCCAAAGTGTGTGCGCTCCCGCTGCTGCGGCGTTCACGACGTAGGTCGCTCGGTCTTGACCGGTCGGAGGCGTGGTCGCGGTGGTGTTGGCGGCGCTTTGCAGGTAGCCGCTGCCAGCAAAACCGGTGAGGGCGCTGTGGTTCGTGGTGTAGCCGGCGGTCTCGGTGGCGCCGCACTCGGCGTCCAGCCAGACGTCGGTGTCCGTCACTAGGGCTTGCTCGGTTGAAGCGAACTCGTTCTCAAGAGCCGCCACTTCCTCATGGTCCGAGGGGGTGCAGCCGGCTATTCCCGCGAGTGTCAGCGGCAACGCCGCGACGACCAATATCTTATTCAGCGTTCCCGCGCCGCGTAGTCGGGCACGAGGGTTGTTGTTTGTGGACGCGGGTGACGTAGCGATGTCGCTTGCGTCTCTTGAGCTTGACGTTCGTTTCATGTTCTTGTTTTCTCTCCATGACCAGCCGTCCTCCGCGCATCGAAGGGAAGTCGGGTCGTTCTGTTTTAGGTGGAATCTTAGACTGGGACATCAAAAGTCCGACGGCTACGCTCCAAGTCAGTCAGCGCGTGAAAGGGTGGGACAGCCCGACACACCCGGCTGCGCGTCACTCACACCGTTCGTATCATGGCGGAACAAGTTCATGTGGCAGCGCCACTGCCGGACGCAGTGCTGCTGTAGTGCCTCGCGCGGTCGCACTAGAACGGTACGGGGGCTTTGCCGAAGCCGCTTGAGTCAGTGGTTCACGGGGCGCTTCGCCGCGAGCGACCGCAGGACACCGCGCGCTTGCGCCCGAGCTGCCTCCGCGCGGGCCGTTGGCTGTGGGTTCGCGAGCACTGTCTCGTAGGCACTGATCGCCGCCGCCCGATCGTGGCTCTGCAAATACAGCGCGCCGAGCCGCAGATACGGCGTGACCAACATAGGGAAACGCGCCGAGAACTCTTGCCACAAGGCGATCGCGGCGTCGCGATCGAGCGAGCGGCTCTGCAGGTCGCGGCGAAAGAACTCGTCGTCGAAGTCGAAGCGCAGCGACGCCGCGGTCGCCGATGCCATCAAGGCGTCATCAATCCGCCCTGCGCGCGCTAGCGCTCGCGCGTACTGCGACGCGCTGCGGCCGTGCTCGGGCATCCAAAAGCGCGCGCGCTCAAGGTCAGCTATGGCCGGGTTGCCAGCGCGGAGCGCGTCCTGCCCGAGCGTCCAGAAGGTGTTGCCGGCGATCAAGCGGACACCCTGCAGCGCACCCAGCAGCGCAATGACACCCAGCAGCGCATTGAGACCGCGCCTCGGGCGAGAGGCGTGCTCACGCGGAGCCGTGGGCAAGAGCCAGCCGAGCAGAAAAAAGAACAGCGCGAAAGTCGACGGCACCCGTAGCGTCGAATCCGCCAAACCGTTCACGAAGATGGCGGCCAGCGCAGCGCCCACCCCCAAGGACAGTGGGTCACCACGGCGGTGGGCCCTCACGAGCGCGAACGCGACGACGACCAAGAAGGCCGCGGCAGTCACGAGTCCCCCCTCCGCCGCGAACTGCAGCAAGTCGTTGTGCGCGAAGTCCACACTGCTGAGCGGCACGAAGGCGCCTGCGGCACCATCGATCAAGGCCGCGGCTGCGCGTCCATAGGCGGACGGGTACCCGCCGAGGCCCAATCCAGAGAGCGGTTGCTCATTCGCGAGCGAGAGCGCTGCACGCCAGAGAAAGAGGCGCCCTCGGAGCCAAGACTCCTGTGTGAAGTCGTACTGCCACGCGAGCGTCAGCGTGACGGCCGCGCACGCAGCGGCCGCGGCGACCAGGGCTATCCGGCGTCCAGCTGGGACACGGCGACCGAGCAGCGCGAAGGTGAAGAGCCCCGCTACGACCGAAGAGACGCCGCCCTTTGACAGCGTGGCCAGCGACGCGATCGCAAGCAAGATCGCGGCGGCGTAGTACACCCAGCGCCGCTTGCCCGTGCCGGCAAGCCCGAGCGCTAACGGCACGAGCGGCGCGAGGAACGCAGCGGCCCAGTTCGGGTTACCAAACGTGCCGGGCGCGCGAAACTCGAGCCCTGTGTAGATGTCACTTGTGAACAAGCGAAGCCCCGCTGCTTGAAGCAGCACCAGCACTGAGCACAGGGCACCTGTCACGGTGAGCACGACGAGGTTCCAGCGCCGCGCGCTATCGTCACCCTCCTGAGCGAGCGCGATGGCCGTCACGAAATAGAGCGCGAGCCCAGACAGCAGGCCAAGCGCCGTGGGCCAGTGCGTCGGCGCCACTGAGGAAGAGAACGCGGGGAGCACCACCGCCGACGCTACGAACGCACCCAGAGGCAGCCACCCCTGCGGTAGGCGACGCCTGCGCTCGCGCACGAGCATAGCTGCGCTAAGCGCCAGGACGATGCCGAAAGCGCCCCACTTGGCGAGCCGAAAACCGCCTGCGTCGTTCGGAAGAACAAACAGCGCGGTTACGGTGACGATCAGCGCGGGGGCGAGCGAAGCGAGCCGGCGCGCGTGGCTCAAGGCCCGGGTCATTCAACGTGACAGGTGTCGTCGGTCTTTAGTTGGTAGTAGAGAACGGTAAGCGGGGCGTTCCCCTGAGTGCCGGTGTTGGGATTGAGGAACGTGACGATCGTTTCCACGGTGCTCCACCCCGAAAGCAGTCCGCTGACCACGGCCTCGGTAGCGCCAACCGCATCCCGCTGTTTCTCAAGCACCTGGCAAGCTTTTGGAAGTTCGTCGGTAACGGTTCGCCAGCTGGCGAGCGCCTTTCCGTTCTCGTCCGTGGTGGCCCCCATGAGATCGTACGAGCCATGGCCCTCGAGTCCACTAGAGACGCCCCACTCGACCGCCTTGCCTTCAATCGGTCCCTTGCGCGGGAAAGCACAACCGGTGAGGTCCGTGACAGCAGAGCCCAGCACCGCACGCGCCCAGTTGTCGTAGTAGTCGTCCTCAAAGGTGAGCGTCATCTCGACCGCCGTGAGGTTTGGCGTCTTTGGAGCGTGCCAGAGCAGCTTAGGCGTGTTGGTGATCGAGACCTTGTGTCCGTACAAGATGAGCGAGCCGCAGACGCTCACCTTCGCTGCGTCCTTCTTGTCGAGCGGCACCTCCACCAGCTGCTGCACAGCGCTCGTGAGATCGCCCTCGACCTTGTCTTTGATCTTGTTCTTGATCTGCTCTTTGATGAACTCCGCGCCGGGGTTGGCCAGCAGGCGTTTCGAGGGCCGCAAACCCGCAAAAGGACCTGACTCTGGGCTGACGGGCTTCGCGAAGATGGTGAACGACAGCAGGGTGAACTGCAGCGGGTCGAGCCGACCGTCACCCCAGCCCAGGTCAAACTCGCCCGGGTTCGTCCGACGACCACGCTCTTGGCCCAGCTCCCACACGAGCGACGGCAGGACATAACCCGGCTCCACGGGAACATCCGGCGTCACCTCACCCAAGCTCGCATACGAATAAAGCATCGCACCAAGAAGTTCGGAGTCGAGGTCGTCTCCGTCCGCGTTGAAGGGAAACGCGAGCCCGACGCCCTGCTCGACCAGACCTTCGGCGAAACCCTCAGCGTCGATCAGGCGGCCCTGCGAATAGGCCGCCGCCATCTGTTCGACGACGCGTGACGTCACGAAAGGCAGCCCGGCGTCGATGCGTGCCCGCGCGCCCTTGGTATCATCGGGTTCGAGTATCGGCACGTCGAACGCCTGCAAGATGGCTTCGATGTGCGGGGAGACATCCTCATTCGCCTCGACGGCGTCGTACAGGAGCTTCGCCACGGCGGCGATTTGTAGGTACGTGCTGGGGACAGTACCATCGGAGCTAGCGTCGTCGCCTTCGTCCACCGGGTCGTCGTCGTTGCTGTCGTCGGCAGCGTCGGCAGCGTCGTCCTTTTCGTCGTTCGAGTCCGTTTTCGAACTGCAACTGAGCGCCGCTCCGACCAAGAGACACAGCGCCAACAGCTTCTTCTTTGACATGTTCACGTCCGATCGTTTTCGACAGAAACTCAAGCCCAGAAGCCATAGCGGCGTGTCCGTCGGGGCGTCAAGGAAAGCCCCCATAAACCCCGAAAGCCCACCCCAAGCGATCAACCTCAGCGATCCAGTAAGACTAAAAGCCCCCAACCCCGGCCTAGCGCCGGACGAAACACCCGGGGCTAGCGTCGGACGAAACACCCGAACATGGGGCGGCTTTCAAGACGCAGCCCAGCGGTTTGAGTTGCTGCCGCAGCCAGGTCTCAGTTTCGAGCTGACCATCTATCCAGAGATTCATGAGCTTGCCCTCCCGCCGCAGCTCCAGCTCCCAACACATCCAGCGCTCAGTCGGAAATGGGACTTGGCTGCGGGTAGCTGGCATGCGAACTCGGACCGAAGCGACCCGCTACAACGTCAACGCTTCTTGGCCATGCCC
>JBDKJZ010000106.1:0-12333 GCA_039796375.1 Pseudomonadota bacterium | reverse complement strand
CCGCCGCTGATAATAGCGCCTGCATGCCCCATCCGCTTCCCAGGAGGAGCCGTGGTGCCCGCGATGAACCCTGCGACGGGCTTCTTCATGTGGGCCTTGATGTAGGCGGCGGCAGCCTCTTCCGCTCTTCCGCCGATCTCTCCCATCATCATCACAGCTTCAGTCCCCGGGTCCTCATTGAACAGCTTGAGTGCATCCACGAAGTCCATACCGGCAACTGGGTCTCCACCGATGCCAATGCAAGTGGACTGACCGAGGCCCAAGCGGGTCAGTTGACCGACGGCCTCGTACGTCAGCGTCCCAGATCGGGAGACCACACCGATCTTGCCTGGGCGGTGGATGTGACCGGGCATGATCCCAATCTTGCACTCACCCGGCGTGATGATGCCGGGACAGTTCGGACCGATCAGCGTCGCTTGGCAGCTCTCAAGCTTCCGACGCACGCGGATCATGTCCATCACGGGGATGTGCTCCGTGATGCAGATGACCAACCTGCACCCTGCGTCCAGCGCCTCTAGGATAGCGTCTGCAGCCCCGAGGGCGGGGACGAAGATGCAAGAGGTGTCAGCACCCGCCTGCTTCACTGCCTCTGCGACCGTATCGAATACTGGAACCTTGACCGCGTTACCGTTCGGGCCTTGGGCTTCGAACGCTTGACCGCCTCGACCGGGGGTACAACCCGCGACTACTTGGGTCCCGTAGGCGACGCACTGAGTCGCGTGAAACGAACCCGCTCCACCGGTGATTCCTTGAATGACGACTTTGGTGTCTTTGTTAACCAGAACGCTCATTTTGCTGAGTTCCTTCTTAGGCGCTTACCGCGGCTACGACCTTTTGCGCGCCATCAGACATGCTATCGGCGGACTGAATTTTGAGCCCGCTATCCTTCAGGATCTGCTTGCCCTTGTCGACGTTTGTTCCTTCCAGTCGCACGACCAGCGGCACCGTCAGCGACATCTCTTTGGTGGCAGCGATGATGCCCTCGGCGATGAGATCGCACTTGGCGATACCACCGAAGATATTGACGAAGATCCCCTTCACCTTGGGGCTTGAGAGGATCATGCCGAAAGCCTGCTTGACCTGCTCCTTGGTGGCGCTGCCGCCCACGTCCAGGAAGTTCGCGGGCGATCCTCCTGCGTGCTTGATGATATCCATTGTAGCCATGGCCAGGCCCGCGCCGTTCACTAAGCAACCAATGTTGCCATCAAGGGACACATAGCTGAGACCCGCAGCTTGGGCCTCGAGCTCGACCGGGTCCTCTTCGCCTTCGTCCAACATCTCTTTCCACTCGGGATGACGGTCGGCAGCGTTGTCGTCAAAGATGATTTTAGCGTCTAATGCGACGATGTCGCCAGTCGTAGTCACGACCAGCGGGTTGATCTCGCACATACTGCAGTCCTCTTTCTCGAAGAGGCCCGCCAGCTTGGTGAGCAGCGCGACAAACTGCTGTGTTGTCTTCTTCGGATCCGGGCTGCCTTCGCTGATCTTCAACGCGTAAGCGAGCTTGCGCGCTTGATAGCCGGCCAGCCCTAGGAGCGGATCGACGTGCTCAGTCAGGATCTTTTCGGGTGAGTGCTCCGCGACTTCTTCAATCTCGACCCCGCCCTCGGTGGACGCCATGATAGCAATCCGACGAGCCGCGCGATCGACGACCAAGCCGAGGTAGAGTTCCCGGGCTATGCTGAGCCCTTGCTCAACATAGAGGCGCCGAACCTTCTGGCCGTCGGGACCCGTTTGCGGCGTGATTAGGTTCTTGCCGAAGATTTCGTTCGCCGCGGCGAGCGCTGCAGCAGGGCCATCCTTGACAACCTTCACTCCGCCCGCCTTGCCGCGGCCACCGGCATGAATCTGCGCTTTGACGACCACGACGGGAATGCCGGTGTCTGCAATCAGCTTCTTCGCGGCGGCTTCCGCATCCTTTGGGTCGAAGACTGGTATGCCCTGCGGCACGGGGATACCGTACTTCGCGAAGAGCTGTTTTCCTTGGTACTCATGGATCTTCATTAGGTCACCGATGCTTTCACCACGTCCACTACGCCCTGGACGGCAGCTGCGCTCTTGTCGAGCATCAACTTTTCGTCAGCGGTGAGTGGAAGTTCGATCACTTTCTCTATTCCACGAGCGCCAACCACGACCGGCACGCCCATGTAGAGGTCCTTGTAGCCATACTCCCCGTCCAGATACGCAGCGCAGGCGAGCACTCGCTTCTGATCAAGCAGAAAGCTCTCGGCCATAGCCACGGCGCCCGCGGCCGGTGCGTAGTAGGCGCTGGTTCCCATCAAATTGACAATTTCGCCGCCGCCCTGGCGCGTGCGGTGAACAATCGCGTCGAGCTTCTCTTGAGAGATGAAGTTCGTCACGCCGAGGCCGTTGATGGTGGTGCTGCTGAGCAGTGGAACCATCGTGTCGCCGTGTCCACCCAATACGGGAGCGCGAACGTCCTTAACGCTGACTCCGGCTTCGCGCGCTAGGAATAGCTGAAAGCGCGCACTATCTAAGGCGCCTGCCATCCCGATCACCTTCTCTTTGGACCAACCCGTACGGCGCTTGAACTCGTACACCATCGCATCCAGCGGGTTACTAATCACGATCGCTAGAGCGTTCGGACAGTGTTCTTTAGCGTTGTCTGCGACATCGCGAATAATCGGGAGGTTAATCGCGACCAAATCGTCGCGTGACTGGCCGGGCTTTCGAGGAATGCCGGCCGTAATAATCAGTACGTCGGCGCCGGCGCAGTCGTTCCAGTCGGAAGACCCGATCACAGTCGCATCCGAGCCGCTAAGCGCAGACGCTTGTTCGAGGTCGAGCGCTTTGCCCTTCGCGAAATTCTCTTTGGGTTTGATGTCAAAGAGGACGACGTCGCCTAGCTGCTTGCTCACCAATAGGTTCGCGAGCTCACCACCGATATTCCCAGCGCCAATTAGCGCAATCTTCTTTCTTGCCATTATGAGCTTCCAGTTCTCCTACTCAGGGCGGATATCCGTCGCGGGAGTAACCCACAGAGCAGGAGAGAGCAACCGTACGGAGCGTTGTGAGGCGCGGTTAGGCCAGAAACGCGAAGCCCTAACGAAACAGAGCGGCCTACGTGATCGCCATTTGCGGTCGCCCGCGCGCGTCACTCGGCCTAACCTCCGCTGCCCACCCCCGAGAATCTGCCTGGAAAGAGGCAGATCCTGAACGCATGCATTGTATCGCAATTCTTTCCCGGTCCGAGGCTTGACTTGGCGCTAGCTATCCGCCATAAGCTCCGCCCCCTCTAGTGCTGGGCAGTATCGGGTTGAACCCCTGCTGTACCGGGGTGTGGTCCACCCCCAGCCAGACGTGGGCGATGTTGCTGGAGTACCTAAATCATGCCGAAGATGAAGACAAACCGGGCCGCTTCAAAGCGTTTCAAGGTTACCGGTAAGGGCCGCATTCGCCGTCCAAAAGAGGGCGCGCAGCACGGAATGATCGGGCGCAGTCGCAAGCGTCGTCGTCGTCTTCGGAACAACGACATGGTTGACGCGTCGATGGAAAAACGGGTGAAGATTCTTCTTCCCTACGGTTGATTAGAAGCATTACTAGGAGCCAAGCATGTCACGCGTGAAACGCGGCCCAATTCCGCGGCGCCGCAAGAATAGAGTTTTCAAGCAAACCGAAGGCTTTTTTGGCGGACGGAAGAATCGCTTTCGTGAAGCCGTCAAGGTTCTGCGGAAGTCCTGGCAGTATTCCTACGTGGGTAGGAAGCTGCGCAAGCGTGACTTTCGTCGCTTGTGGATTCAGCGCATCAACGCCGCTTGTCGCGAGAACGGGCTCAGCTACTCCCGCTTCATGCACGCGCTGACGACGCTCGAAATTCAGATGGACCGCAAGGTTCTAGCCGACCTGGCGTTGCACGATCCCTCGGCGTTTAAGAAGCTCGCTGAGATGGCTGCCGCCGCCAAGTAACTTGAGCGCTCCCGATGTCCGATCCAGGCGCTCAAATCATTGAGGGCCTGTCGGCTCTTGGGGAGTCGTTCAGGTCGCGCTTTGCTGCCGCCGCTACTGAGCAGGAGCTCAGGAACGCACGCGCGGAGTTGCTTGGTAAAAAGGGCGAACTTACAGGTCTCCTGAAGCTGCTACCGGCCGTTCCTGCTGAGCAGCGGCGCGACATCGGGGAGCGGACCAACACGGCTCGTCGTGACGTGGAAGCGAGCTTCGAAGCGCGACTCGCCGAGCTGGGGAACGAGGCCAGAAGGGTCGAACTCGCAGCGAGTCCGCATGACCTGTCGCTACCAGGCCGTGCGCCAGTGCAGCGGGGTCATCTACATCCGCTGACCCAGGTGCTCGACGATATCCTAGACATCTTCAGTAGCCTCGGCTTTCAAGTCGCCTGGGGCCCCGAGGTGGAGCTGGAGTCCAACAACTTCAGCAAGTTGGCGTTTCCCCCTGACCATCCCGCGACGGATATGCAGGATAGCTTCTGGACGACGATCGGTGGAGCCGCGGCAGGTGTGCGCGCGTTGCTGCGAACCCACACAAGCAACGTCCAGTCCCGCGAAATGACGACCCGGACTCCGCCGATGGCTGTGGTCAGCGGTGGGCGAGTTTACAGGCGCGACGACGACGTCACTCACTCTCCGATGTTCCACCAGGTCGAGGGCTTTCTGGTTGATGAGAGGGTCACTTTCGCCGAGCTCAAGGGAGTGCTCACCGAGTTTGCGAGGCGCCTTTACGGTCCCGCCACGCCTGTGCGATTCCGCCCGAGCTACTTCCCGTTCGTGGAGCCTGGCGCCGAGGTGGACATCGGTTGTGTCTTTTGCCGACCGGGCGACGGTACGCGGGCGAATTGCCGAGTTTGCAAGAGCACGGGGTGGCTCGAGGTCCTTGGCTGCGGCATGGTCCACCCCCGGGTGTTTGAAGCTTGCGGGATAGATTCCGAGCGGTACACGGGGTTCGCGTTCGGGCTGGGCGTTGAGCGAGTCGCGATGTTGCGCTACGGGATCCCCGACATTCGCGTGCTCTTCGAAAACGACCCGCGGTTTCTCGCGCAGTTCTGAGACGCTGACCCGCCGGCGCAGCCCTCGGCTTGGCACAAGCGCGACAATCGGATCAGGTGCGCCTTCTGGCGCCAGCAGCCATGGGCCGAGTGCGCCTGGTCGGCTTCCGGTCCGGTATAGCGTGGGCGGACCCATTTCATTTGATCCCTCGCGTGGCCAAGAACGCACAGCTTATCTGTGCAAGCGCGTCGGCGAGACCTAGGGAACCTCATTCGGACCAGGTACTTATTTCGGTTCCAGCCTCCTCCGACCGGGCCGATCAGAGGCTTGTCGCTGAGAGAAACCCCGAAGTATCGCGCTTGCGGTGACGCGAATGGGCGCTGACGTGAAAAAGTTTCAGAGCTCCAGTGTCCCACCCCTTAGGAAAGAGTGTGCACCGCCGTCAAGCCCAGGGTGGTTTCAGATCGGCACTGCAAGCCCGAGATCGAGAAATTCAGGGAGAAACAAACGCGCGATGCGCACATGTGGGTTCACAGACTTGGTCTCGCCCCGCCGGCCTTAGCAACTCGGCATAAACTTTGCAGAATTGCTGATTACGCCGTTCAACCCCAGTAACACCAAGCTCAGATGTTAGCGCGTTTCTACCAGGTCGCACGTAGCGACACTTCCGAGTCACCGTCGTCGTAGCCGAACGGGACCGATTAGGCACAGCGGGCCTAGCGGCCTCCAGCCTCCAACCAGAACTCATTCTTTTCGAAACAAGGCGAGTGCCCCCATGAACGAGAACCGAAGCAACCAGAGCGAAGTGTCGTTTGCCGATGACCATGGTGACGACAGCTCGATGCGCTACTCCCCGGCATTCGCACCGCCCTCCGTTGTGCCTCCTTCTTTTGGTGCTCGGCACTACGATAGCATCCCCCCTTCGGCGCGGGGGGCAGCGAAGCCGGCGCGCAAAGGCGACGATCGCGATTCAGCGGGGGACTCGATGTTGTCGCGTTACTTCCGCGACATGTCGTCCCACTCCGTGATGGGTCCAGATGAGGAACTCACGGCAGCACGGGGCGTTGAGTTGGCTGAGGTCGACCACTGGGTCGCGATGCTAGCGTTCGTTCCCGTCGCGGAGCATCTGCTCATCAGTCTTCGTGAGCGCCTTCAGAGCTTGCCGGAGGAGGAGCGGCCTGACCTCAACCCGCTTAACCAGCTGGATGAGCTTGCTGGCGTGTACCGGACGCAGCGGTCGAAGCTGCACGCGAACCAGACGCGGGCTTGGACGGATCTTACTACGGAGGTGGCCCGCACGGTCCGCCTGCTGGACTCCGACCGCATCTGGATGGCGGAGGCTTTCGAAGCAGCTAGGACGATTACCGGAAATGAAGAAACCGACCGCCCTGCGGTGGCGGCTACCCAGTCGTATCACAAATACCTTGACCGGGCGAAGCAGACCGACGCTGAGCAGCGAGTCGCGAAGAACCGATTCGTCAAAGCCAACCTTCGGCTCGTGGTTAGCATTGCGCGACGCTACAATCGCGGACGGCTTCCGCTCATCGATCTGATCCAAGAAGGCAACATCGGCCTGATGAAGGCGGTCGAGCGTTTTGACCACAGTCGCGGGTACCGCTTCTCGACCTACGCCTCGTGGTGGATCCGTCACGCTATCTCTCGGGCACTAGCGGACAAGGGACGTGCGGTTCGAATCCCGGTTCACATGCTGGACACGTATAACCGCGTCGCTAGGGCCACACAGGCACTCATCGCTCGGACGGGGCGCGAACCGACGCCAGACGAGCTTGAGAAAGAAACGGGAGTCCCCAAGGACAAGCTGGAGAAGGTCCAAGAATTGTACGCGGACACGCCGTTCTCTCTGGATCGGCCCGTGGGTGATGAGGATGGGCGAAAGTTTATCGACTTCCTGGTTGAGGACGATTCTATCTCCCCCTACGAGGACTTGGCGGCGTCGCGCTGGGCAGACGAAGTTCGACGCCTGCTGGGCACCCTGACTCCAATCGAGTCCCGCATCATTCGGTGGCGCTTCGGCCTCGACAACGAGGACGAGCTGACGCTCAAGGAGATCGGGGACAAGTACAATCTCTCCCGGGAACGTATCCGGCAACTTCAGGAGCAAGCGATCGGGAAGATCCGAAAACAAATGCGCGAGTTTTGAGCAAAGCCACAGTTCGTCGTTACGAACTATCGCCATTGGTCGCGAAAGCCGCTCATCCTCCGAGCGGCTTTCGCGTTTTTGTCCACAGAAGGGCCCCGGGGGGCCTTTGCTTCATAATGTCGCAGTCGGCCATGGGACCATTGCTGGGTCGGTGACTAGGCACTCCTAGAGCTGCGGAATATCCCCAGATTTCTGGGGTATTGGGCGTCGGGCTGCGGCAGCCAGTGCCCAGCCGGCCGTCGGCGTACCGCTGTGTCTGTAATGCGTGTGTGCATCATTTGCATTTGCGCGCCGTTTGGGGGAATAGGAACCGCGCCTTGGGCGCGAAATCACTTGGCTTGTCGTGAATTTCCCCACTTATTGCCCCAGTGTTTACTCCGTTGCTTCGCCTCCTCTTGGCGGGGTGCGGCAATCCGCGGTGAAAGTACGCCGGGGAACTCGTGTTGGCTGCGCTTCGACTCGCGGCAGCTCCTTGACTCTTCCACAGAAAACGGTCGTGCACGGCGCTTGCTGCGCGGTGCGTCACCGAGTTCGAACTCAGGCCTCTGAGCGCCTGTCCTGATTGATAAGATGGAACGATTCGTTTTTCCGCGTTGGGCGAACAAGACCGTACACCTTGCTGGTGGCCTGCTTGGTATCGCGCCGCTCTACCTGGTCGGCTTGGTC
Organism: Pseudomonadota bacterium; assembly: GCA_039796375.1. GTDB lineage: Bacteria > Myxococcota_A > Polyangia > Polyangiales > Polyangiaceae > SZUA-265. The sequence continues at coordinate 4,548 of JBDKJZ010000106.1, read as the reverse complement.
TGGTACGGCGCGGCGCCGACCGCAGTCACGGTTGGGTACATGCCTGAGCAGCCGGTGCCTTACAGCCATGCGCTGCACGCCGGCGAGCTGGGTCTCGACTGTCGCTACTGTCACACCACCGTGGACAAGGCAGCGTTTGCGGCGATACCGCCTACAGAGACCTGCATGAACTGTCACGCTCGCGTCAAGACCAAGAGCGCGAAGCTCGAGCCGATCCGTGAAAGCTGGCAGACCGGGAAGTCGGTGGAGTGGATCAAGGTCCACGACCTCCCTGACTACGCCTACTTCAACCATTCTGCCCACGTCACCCGCGGGGTTGGTTGTGCGTCTTGTCACGGTCGAGTCGACCAGATGGAAGTGGTTTACCAGCACGAAGAGCTCAGCATGGGCTGGTGTTTGGATTGCCATCGCGCCCCAGAGAAACACCTGAGGCCGGTCAGCGAAGTCACCAACATGCAGTGGGCTCCGAGCGACCAACTCGCCCTAGGCGCAGCGTTGCGCAAGCAGAAAAACATCAACCCCCCCACCGATTGCTCAACATGTCATCGCTGAAGAACAACGGTCGCCGCTTGTGGCGCAGTCTAGCTGAGTACGACAACGATCCTGAGTTCCGGAAGTACCTGGAAAGCGAGTTCGGAGTCCCCCCCACGGAGTCGCTCCCCAGCTCCACAGAGCGCCGCCGTTTCATGCAGGTGATGGCCGCGTCGTTTGCGCTGGCTGGAGCGCCCGGTTGCTGGCAGGAAGATCGATTGTTGCCGATGGTGCGGCGGCCCGAGGGAACCATTCCGGGCGTTCCTCGCTATTTTCACACCTCAATGCCGATCGGTGACGTTGCTGTCCCGCTCCGCGCCAAGAGTGTCGACGGCCGACCGATCAAGGTTGATGGGCATCCGACCCACCCCGACACGCAGGGGGCTTCGAGGATGTACGAGCAGGCGTCGGTGCTCGGGATGTACGACCCGGACCGGAGTCCCAGTCCCGCGACGTTCGCGTCCAAGTCGGTAGCAGATAAGAGCTGGGTCGACTTCAAGACGTTCGCTCTCCAGCATTTTGCGCCGCTGCGAAGCGCGGGTGGTTCTGGCTTGTTCGTGCTGGCGACGGCCAGTTCATCCAAGACGACCGCTGAGATGAAGACCCGGTTCTTGCAGCAGTACCCGCGTGCTCGCTGGTTCGAGTATGAGCCGGTCAATCGCGATAACTCGCGTGGCGGTTCGAAGCTGGCATTCGGAGAGACGTACCGGGCCCACTACGATCTCTCGCAGGCGCGAGTGATCCTCTGCCTCGATGCGGACCCGCTTGCTAGCGGCCCCGAATCCCTGACCCTTGCGCGAGGCTTCGGCCAGGGGCGCGACCCAGATCACGGCCCGGTTAACCGAGTTTACTCCGTGGAGAGCTCGCTATCGCCGACGGGGATCCAGGCAGATCACCGATTGGCGCTGCGCGGCGCGCAGATCAAGGCGTTGGCGGTCGCACTAGAAGCGCAGGTGAGTCAACTCTTAGGAATCCCCGCGACTCAGGCTCCGCCTCCAGCAGCTTTCTTGAAAGACGCGAAGGTCGCGAAGTTCGTGGCTGCACTGGTCAAGGATCTGGTCGCGGCCAAAGGCAAGGGGGCTGTGCTCGCGGGCGATCAACAGTCACCTGAGACGCATGCGCTCGTTCATCGTTTGAACCAGCTACTCGGGAACGTCGGAGCCACCGTCAGCTACACCAAGGACGAGGGTAATCCGGACCTACGCAGCGGGCTGTCTCAGTTGGTTAAGGAGATCGGGCAGGCAAAGACCCTCCTCATCCTGGATGGCAATCCCGTCTACACCGCGAGTGTCGATGTCGACTTCGCCAAGGCGCTTGCGTCGGTCCCGACTAGCATTCACCTGGGATTGTATCGCGACGAGACATCCCAGCTCTGCACTTGGCACCTCCCCCTGGCCCATTACTTAGAGAGCTGGGGCGACGCTAAGAGCTTCGATGGATCAACCGTACTAGCGCAGCCGCTCATCGCTCCCCTGTACGAGGGCATGAGCGTGGCGGAGTTGCTGGCGCTCTTGACCCGCGACAGTGTGAAGCAAGGCCGTGCCCTGCTGCAGCGAGCCCTGGGGTTCACAGATGAAAAGGCTTTTGAACGCGCGATTCATGACGGTGTTATTCCCGGGTCGGCGGGCGCGCGAGTCCAGCCTGAGCTCGGGGAGCTAGGTCCTGTCGCCCTCGGTCCGGCGGAGTTGTCTGGGCTCGAAGTCCAGAACTCCAAACTTGAGGTGAGCTTCTTGCCGTGCTCGAAGTTGCACGACGGACGCTACGCGAACAACGGCTGGCTCCAAGAAGCCCCAGAGCATGGGATGAAGCTCACCTGGGACAACGCGGCGTTCATGAGCCCGAAGACTGCAGCGGCCCTCGGGATTGAGGACTGCACCTTGATTGAGGTGACAACGGCAGCAGGGGCCTCCGTGCGTGTTCCCGCGCTCATGGCGCCGGGTCAAGCGCCAGGCACGATCAAGCTGGCTTTGGGCTACGGCCGCACAGACGCTGGTATCGTCGGCGGCGCTACCAACCCGCGTGATTGGGATCCGGTGGAACCCGTTGGCGTCAACGTCTACAAGCTACGGACGCTGCAGTCCTGGGACTACGCAAGCGACGTCAAGGTTTCGCCGCTCGGAACCAAGGTGAAGCTGGCGACGACGCAGGACAAACACCCAATGGAGCCGTCGGGGCGCGAAACCACCCAGGAGCGTCTGCCCACGATTGTTCGCCAAGATACAGTCGCTGGTTACAGGGCGCACCCCGAAGCGATCAAACACGCGGTTCACCATCCGCCGTTGGAGAGCCTCTGGAAAGACCCCGTCCAGTACGATGGCCACAAGTGGGGCATGGCCATCGACCTCAACAAGTGCAGCGGTTGCAACGCGTGCGTTGTTGCGTGCAACTCAGAAAACAACGTTCCCGTGGTAGGCAAAAGCCAAGTGCTCATGGGACGTGAGATGCACTGGATGCGCATCGATCGGTACTTCGAAGGAGAGGACCCCGACGAGCCCGACCAGATTCACGCACAGCCGGTAATGTGCCAGCATTGCGAGCACGCCCCGTGCGAACAGGTGTGTCCCGTAGGTGCGACGGTGCATAGCAGCGAAGGCCTGAACGACATGGCCTACAATCGCTGTATTGGCACCCGATACTGCTCGAACAACTGCCCGTACAAAGTGCGGCGGTTCAACTACTTCAACTACACCAAGCACCTGGAAAGCCCGCGCAACAAGACGCTGCGTATGGTCCAAAACCCGGAAGTCACAGTGCGCTTCCGCGGTGTCATGGAGAAGTGCTCGTTCTGCGTTCAGCGGATTCAGGAAGTGAAGATCCACGCGAAGAACGAAGGGCGAGCGATTCAGGACCAAGAGGTTCGGTCCGCCTGTCAGGATGTGTGTCCCACGCAGGCGATCGAGTTCGGAGATTTGAACGATCCGAAGAGCCAGTTGGTGAAGAAGACCAGCGCCAACCGCTCGTATCACTTGCTTCAAGAGCTCAACAACCGACCCCGCGTGAACTACCTCGCGCGTATCACGAACCCGCACCCCGACCTAGCGCCGGCCGCCAAGGCAGACGCACAGGGTGGCGGTCACAACAAGTCAACGACTTCCTCAGAAGGATCGAGCACGGGCCATGGCGACAATCACTGATCCCTCGGTTTTGTGGCAGTCGCCGCCGGCCGGCGACAATCAGTTCGCGAAGATCACCGACACGATCTGTCGAGTGGTTGAGTCGCCGCGTCCTCCGAAGGCCTGGTACGTCGCTTTCGCGATGTCGCTGGCGTGGCTCGGCGTGTTTGGTTTCAGCATCGGCTACTTGTTCTACGAGGGCACTGGCATTTGGGGGAACATGAATCCCGTCGCTTGGGGCTGGCCGATCGTGAACTTCGTGTTCTGGGTGGGCATTGGGCACGCAGGGACCCTCATCAGCGCGGTGCTCTACCTGTTCCGGCAGAACTGGCGAACGGCGATCAACCGCGCGGCGGAGGCGATGACCATCTTCGCCGTGATTTGCGCGTTGACGTTTCCAGGCATCCACATCGGACGCCCGTGGCTCCCCTACTGGATGCTGCCGATTCCGAACCAGATGGACTTGTGGCCCCAGTTCCGCAGTCCGCTCGACTGGGATATATTCGCGGTCAGCACTTACTTCACTGTTTCGCTCATGTTCTGGTTCATGGGCCTCATCCCCGACTTGGCGTCCATCCGCGACCGGGCGACCTCCCCCGTTCGGCGGTTAGTCTACGGCTTCTTTGCTCTGGGCTGGCGCGGCTCGGCCCGTCAGTGGCACCGCTACGAGAAGGCGTACCAAATCTTGGCCGCGCTCTCTACGCCGCTTGTGCTCTCGGTGCACTCGGTCGTGAGTTTTGACTTCGCGACGTCGCAGTTGCCTGGTTGGCATACGACCATCTTCCCGCCGTACTTCGTGGCAGGCGCAATCTTCAGTGGATTTGCGATGGTAGTCACCCTGCTCGTACCCGCCCGTGAATTCTTCGGCTTGAGAGACCTCGTCCAGGTCAAGCACATCGAGCTG
>JBDKJZ010000105.1:0-12341 GCA_039796375.1 Pseudomonadota bacterium | reverse complement strand
GAACAACTCCCGTGATGGCAGTGAGCTGCTTGTACCCGAGCGTCGCACCTTCGCCCAGTGTGCACCAGCGACGCGTGATTCGTCTGCGACTGTGACATTCCCGCGGGCCCGGACATTTTCCGAAGTCACGGTCGAAGTCGGCGTGCAATCTTAACTCTATCGGACTTGGGTCCGTTGGTTTCACTCCGCCTAGAATGACTCCGGCGCGCAGGTCCGGCCTGGTGGGTCCGCTCCCTGGCGGGCGCTGCGATCCGCTTGCGGCAGCTTAGGATTCGACGCACCTTTGCGCACCGCGTTGCGACCCCACAAATGAAGATCGTTTACCATCATCGCACTCAAGGGACCGGAGCCGAAGGGGTCCATATTGCTTATGTGATCCGCGGCTTGCGAGAGCGTGGTCACCAAGTGACGGTGGTGTCGCCGACCGGAAAAGACCCGGACCAGACCGCGGGTGAAAACCCCTTCGGACGCAAGCAGGGCCTGAAAGGAAGAGCGCTTGGCGCTTTGAGTCAGCGCTTACCGCAATGGGCGTTTGAGGCGCTGGAGGTTCTGTATAACGTGCCAGCGTACCTCAAGCTGCGGCAGAGCGAGTCGACTCCTCAGTTGGTGTATGAGCGTCATGCGTTTTTTATGGCCGCCGGGGCGCTGTACGCTCGGCGCCGAGGGGCGCCGTACTTCATCGAGGTGAATGAAGTGTCCGGAGATGAACGCGTCAGGAAGCAGGTGTTTGCTGAGCCCGCGCGTCGCTTCGAACGTTTCGTGTTTGACCGCGCGGACGCGATTTTAGTCGTCTCCGACCATCTCAAAGATCGAATTGTGGCGCTTGGGGTACCGGGACACAAGGTCCACGTTGTGCCCAATGGCGTCGATGCAGAGCGCTTCAGCCCAGTGGTAGATGGCACAATCGTGCGACAGCGCCTGGGTTTGGGCGACCGAGTCGTGATTGGTTTTGTGGGTTGGTTCGTCGGTTGGCACAATTTGGAGTTGTTGGTCGACGCCGTTGCAGACATCTCTGAGGGCAGGAACGTGGCCTTGATGCTCGTCGGTGACGGTGATCTGAAAGCGCAGCTAGTCGCACTCGCCGAGCGGCGCGGCATCGCGGACAGGCTCGTGCTCCCCGGCGCCGTGGCGCACTCGGAAATCCCCCAACACATCGCCGCCATGGATATCTGCGTGATTCCGGGTTCAAATGCGTATCGTTCACCTCTCAAGATGTTCGAGTACATGGCTACAGAAAAGGCCGTCGTGGCGCCCGATCTGGCTCCGATCCGGCGAGTGATCACCAGCGGCGAACACGGGTTGCTTTTCGCTCCTGACAGCCGCGGGGAGCTGGCCAGTGCGTTGGGTCAGCTGTGTGACGATCCGTCGGAGCGTGAGCGACTCGGGAAAGCTGCGCGCGCGAAGATACTGGCCCAGCACACCTGGTCTCAGGTTGCAGGCCAGGTGCTTCAGACCTACGAGACGACCGTTCAGCGGGCGAAGTCTCGCTAGCTGACCGGTTCAGCCCGACTTCGTAGCTTGGCGATTGGCTAGAGCATCAAACGTGAGCTGCATCGCCTGAGCCGTCGGGATACGTTGTTTCCATCCCAGCGATTTGAGCTTGGCGTTGGAAAAGCGTGTGCCCTTCCAAGTGGTAAGGGTCTTGTAGGGAGTGAAGATTGCCGGGAGTTGCCCGCGTGAGGCGCGGTGATAACGATCGCACAGGTAGGAACCCAGCTGTAAAAGCGGGAAGGGCACCGTCAAAGCGAACTTCTTGCCGACGATGCGTTGGTACGCCGCGAAGAACTCTCTCGAAGTGGGCAGCTCGTCATCGTGGACGTTCAGCACCTGGCCGTCCGTGCGAGCGTCAGTGGCAGCGAGCATCACTGCGTCGGCGCAGTTATCTACAAACGACAACGGCAGCAGGTTCTTCCCGCCGAGGTTCAGAAACACGCCCGGCAGTTGCAGGCCGATTCGAGCGGACAATCCCCCGCCGCCAGGCCCGTAGATCACTCCAGGCCGCAACACGACGAGCGGGAAGCCGTGGAGCCGCTGGTATTCCCACGCCAGTGTCTCTTGACGCAGTTTGGCGTACGAATAGTGATCGCGTCGCTCTGGATGCGGCTCCAGCGGAGTGGTCTCATCTACGACGCTATTCGCGGGTAAGTCTGCTGTTCCGTAGACCCCGAAGGAACTCACCAAGACGACCCGCGGTGCGGGGGTTCGGGCAAAGACGGCTTGAAGCAGCTTGTCGGTCGTGACGACCGTGTTCAGGAACATGTCGGCGGCGGTCCCGCGCAGCGCAGCGGCTAGATGCACGACGACTTCAACCCCATCGAGCAGCGAGGCCGCGGACTCGATCGTGGACAGGCTACCCACGACGATTTCGCTCTCTCCAGCGTTGTCTGGTCCGCGACGACCGTCTAGGTGCTGCTGTCTTACGGACTCTAAGCGAGTGAGATCGCTGCCGGCGCGAACCAGGCAACGCACCTGTTCGCCATTCAGGAGCAGGCGCTCGACGACCTTCGCGCCAAGAAACCCGTTGGCGCCTGTAACCAAGATCCGGGCCACTACTTCGCGACCTCCGTGATCAGCTGGGCCGACGCTTTCTCGATCAGCTCTGAGACCATCAGGATCTCGTGGTACGGAATGGGTGGAGGCGAGTCGTCGCGAATGCAGGCGTAGAATCGACGCATCAGCTCATTCAATCCGGCGAAGAAGTGGAACTCTGAGCGAGCAAAGCGCCTGACGTTCGCCAGGCCCTCTTGCGCGTATTCGAGCGAACGCTGGAATGCCGGGACGAGCCTTCCAGCAGCGCTGGGGAGCTGGATTGCGCCCTCCAGCGTGACCGTTCGTGCGTTGAAATCGACGTGAACCGTGTTCTTGCTGCCGTACACACGGAGAAAATGCCCCGCAGGCTTGATCGCAGAGCTGAACGTACAGGTGGCTGTGCAGCCAGCGCCTGCCAGCAGCAGGCGCACTTCTGAGAGCACGTTGTCGCGGCAATCACCGTAGCCGCTCACTTGTTTGCCGACGGCGACGACCTTTGGGGTCTCGCCTGCGAAGAAGGGGACGACCTTGTTGAGCAGGTGGTCAGCGTTGTTCTGGAAGAGATTGCCCGGCAAAGCATGAACCCAGTGTGCGGGATCCGACATGACCGCCGCCCCAAATGGCCCCGCCAAATGGTAGCCGTAGAAGCTCTCTAGATGAATCACCTCGCCCAGGTCGCCATTGCGAAGGAGCGATTCCAGCCTCAAAGCTGGCGGGTCGAACAGATAGGTATAACCCGTCGTCAGCTTCTTCCCGAATTGCTGCGCAGCGGCGATAAGCCTTCGCGAGTCGGCGTGGGTCGGCGCGACGGGTTTCTCCACAAAGACGTGACAGCCGTGCTCGAGTGAGAGAGTGCCCAACGCCAGGTGAGAACTTGGCGGCGTGGTGATGTGCACGACGTCGAGCCGCTGTTCTGACAGCATCTTATGCATGTCGGTGTATACGGCGGGGATGCCGTAGCGGACGGAGAGCTGCTCGGCCATGAGCGCCTCGCGGTCGCAGACGGCCACGATGCGCGCGTCGTTGGACAGCTTGGCTGCCTCTTCGACGTGGCCGTCGGCAATCTTTCCGCACCCGACTATCCCCACTCTGAGCGGTGTGCTCATGACCGATATTCCCCCCTGGGTCTGCGACCGGGTACGATGTGGGTGTCAAGCCGACTTCGAAGCACAACCACGGTATTTTCCGCGGATCCAGAGCGTTCGAACATGCCAGATGGATACTACACCCCGGAGGGGCAGAGCCAACCGATTTTCAAGGCCGCTCGCTCAGGCGCGGCGGCGGGGCGCCAATCGAAATTTGCTCAATAAATCCGGCTGCTGCGCCTGAGAGTGACGCGCCTAGGGCAACGTAGGGGCTATGGACTTTGGGGTGGCGTGCCGTACTCCGGTGAGGGGGTCACGGTTGCCAGCTAGCAGCAGAAAGTGCACACCCCGATCAGGGTGCGTTGTGCGACCTCGCCCCAACCGCGCGCACTCTATTCGAGCAGGGGCCGAACAATACGCGCCGAAGAGACACAGCAAAATCAGGACTCTGTGCTTGTCGCTACTGCCTTCGGCGGGGTACGGTTACTGAATCGGGGAAGGCCAAGGTTCTGACTAGCAACAAGCGCGGTTGACACGAACCCCAGCCGCTACCGCCCAGTCATCGCTTCGGAAACGACCAGCAACCTCGGAAACGACCAGCAACCTCGGAAACGACCAGCAACCTCGGAAACGATTCAGTGCAGCGCCCCAGCAACCATCCCCCTCCGTACGTCGCGCTTGGCGCCGGCGAGGCGGAGCTTGGGCCCATTGAGCAGGCAGCTGCTGATAGTGGGTTGTATCCGCGGATTATTGAGGGGCGTCCCGTCCGCGCCGCGGAGTGGCGCCGGGTTACGGTGCCTGGGGTACCAGCGTCTCGGTGTGAAGTCGTAGAAGTGTTGCGCGACGTTTGCCGCGGCGCGGTGGTTGCTTTCGACATCGCGGATATGGCCGACGCTGAGGTCTTTACGGGTGAGTTGATTTCGGCGGTTGGAGAGGCGTTCAACAACGTTGTGCTGCACGCCTACCGCGGAGACAGCTCAGTGGTAGTTGAGCTTGAGGTGATGTACGACGACTCTGGCGTGCACGCGGCTCTACGTGACTACGGACCGAGCTTCGATCCTACCCGCGGGGCTGCGACCTCAAGCTTCGCTGGAGCTGATTTTGCGGACAATGACAGCCTCCCCGAGTCGGGGATGGGCCTCTTCATCATGCGCAGCTTCTTGGACGAGATGCGGTATAGCGCCCGCCAGGCGCCCGGTGAGGCCAACGTGCTGCGAATGCACAAGCGAATTCCCGGCTCAGAGGGTCGCTCCTCCTCTGCGGTGCGGCCCCGGTCAGCTTAAGGACCTCTTCGCGGGTCGCTCGTGATATGAGCCCAGGCGTATGAGCGCACCCAGGGTTTCGGTTGTGAGCCTCACTTGGAATAGTGAGCGGTTTATCGAGCCTTTTCTGCGCACTCTTATCGCTGATATCCATCGGTCTGACTTCCAGGTCGAAGTGATCATACTCGACAACGGCTCGACCGACGGAACCGCTGCGGCGCTGCGGCGTGTGGCAGCAGGCGATCCCCGTGTTCAGGTCGTGTTTCTCGGAAAGAACTTCGGCACGACCGTCAGCCGCAATATCGGGATCCGGATGAGCGCCGGGGAGACCGTGTTCATCCTTGATAGTGACACCGAGATTCCGCTGGGCACCCTCGCCGGTCTCGTGTGTTGCCAGGACTCCCACGAGTCCGCAGGGAGTTTGGGCCTGATTTGTCCCAGGTTGACGTACCCGGACGGCGAGTTCCAAGAATCTGCGCGGCGTTTTCCAACTCTGCTCACCAAGGCGTACCGTTTGCTCCGGCTAGAAGACCGTCGGCGGAGCGACGAGACCGTCGACGGAGTCATCGCGGGGCACACGGTCGCCGTCGACTACGCTATCTCGGCAGCCTGGTTTGTTCCGCGTGCGGTTTTCGACCAGGTAGGCCTGCTCGATGAAGAGATTTTCTACGCACCGGAAGACGTCGAGTTCTGCGCTCGATTGTGGGCGAACAACCTCCAGGTCTGGTACTACCCGGAGGTGACCGTAGTGCACAATTGTCAGCGCTTAACCAACAAGCGTCCGTTCTCGAAGCTGGGCGCAAGTCATCTCAAGGGGTTGGTTTACTATTGGTGGAAATATCGCGGATTCTTCACCCGACGCCTCGGGCCGAGTGCAGGGACCTAAGCGAAAACTGCTGCTTTCAGATGCGCGATCGCGCGCTGACGAGCGGCGGCGTCCTCGGCCGGGTCACTCTAGGACGCGCGGTTTCGATTCGATTCGTTTCAGTGTCGAGGGCGCGAGGCGCTTCTTTTCTGGGAAAAACGCGCTGACGGTTACCATCGCGACGTTCCGAGCGAATTCGGGTCGCACGGGGGACGTAGAGTCGAACTGCCTAAGATGCGAGTACGAAAGGGTGATCGAGACGATCGAGGGCGACCAATCCAACTGGGCGTCGGTGCTAAGCACCGTCACGCGTCCGACGACTCCGCGCCGCTCATCGAACGATAACTCGGCGTGACGCGCTAGAGAGCTGCCAGCGGTCAGTGAGATCGCGTGCTCACGACTCAGGAGCAGGCCTGACTCCAAGCTAGCTTGGTCACTCTCAAACAGAGTACCTGTCTCAAGGCTGAGCTGGCGCGAGTGGTTGTACAAGAGGCGGCCGTTGAAAGCTCGGTACTCATACCCGACGGAGCCTTCCACGGCTGGCGCTATGCCCCACAGCCCTCCCAGGACCTTGCTGTAGTTCGCGCCTGCGCCCAGCGAACTGTTCCAATTGTTTGTAAGTTGATGCCGCCAATCAGCTCGCGACTCGACGACGAAGTGGTGCGTCTGGTTCTGCGCTTCACCGGATTCGCCGCCCTGAAGGTAGCCGCTGCTCATAGAGAGACGGTAGTTGTCCCGCGGCAGAGTGTAATCGAACGCCAGCTGCTCGGTCACGCGCCAGCGGACGTGGTCATCGGAGCTGAGGGTTGCGAATCCGCCTAACCCCGTGCCCTGGAGAAGGCTCCAGCGCTGATTGAGCAGGTGCGACCAGCTCTGCGAGAGGTCTACGCGCAAACGGTTTTCATTTCCGAGCGCTTCCAGCGTGTCCGCGTTGCTACCACCAAGGTCCAGCAGATAGGAGGACACAGACGAGCGAGTTCCCGCCAGCTGAAACGCTAGAACGTCTCTCTCAGATAGCTCGAATCGACCCTCCCCGGCCACGACATCAGAGTCGCCGTTTTGCTGCCGATACTCGGGGAAGTAGCTCAGCGCCTTCTGATAGCTCAAAGAATAGTTGGTCGTCTTGTTCTCTTGATTGAGCAGTAGGCCTGGCGTTGCCAAGAAGTAAGGGGTGCCGACCTGTCTTCGATTTCGCCTATTCGACGAGCCAGCTTCGGCGTTGGCATTGTCAGTGTATGCGGCCGAAACCGAGCCGGTCGCGTGCAGGGTCGTCTCGGCACGGGCAGCGTTCGACCACAGACTGAGGAGGCTTGCCATCGACGCGGCCAGGTAACGCGCCGAAGCCATGGCAGCGGCTTAGCATACCTGCTACTTGAGAGGCTAGTGCTCGCAGTCCAGTCAGTTCCCTTTGCAAAGCTTGGCATCCACCTGGTCGATGAGGCTTCGGAGGACGCCTACGGCCGCTGGCAGCGGCTGGCTCGGTTGTTCAGGCTTGGGGGTCAGCGCGCCTTGGGATTGATCCCTGCCAACGATCAAGTCGGCGTAGCGGGGGTGGCCGTCCAGTGGGCTCACGCGCTGGGGGGTTACGGACTCGGTCGCACGCGAATCGTCGACGCGAATATGGTGTGGCCCGCTTGGCGTGAGCTCCTGTCGGACGTCACGAAGGCTGAGCCGTCAGCGGACAACGAAGCACAGCACGAAGGATTCGTCACGTTGACGCTCGGGCCTGACGTTAGCATCGCGACGATTCACCCGGCTAAGGCGGGCTCGTTTGACGAGGGCCTGATTCACGCGCAAATTGCCGACGCCAAGCTAGCTTGTGAAAATGTGCTCGTAGATCTTACAGGCCTGCGTGAGCAGGGACGCGATATCGGGTTCTATGCGGCCCTGGATGGAATCATCGTCGTCGCGCTCGCTTTGGAGACTCTGGAGTCGGAGTTGCGAGAGGCGTATCGAGGCGTCCCCCGCGCGCTGGACTCAGGGATTTTGATTGTCGGATAGTTCTACCCTCCGAAGAGGACCGTCCCCGAAATCGGAGTGGGTGCTAGGTTCGCGATGGCACTCTTGAGATCGGCTCGACTGGTTGAGCCCGCCCGGACGGACATCAGCAGCTGCTGGACGTTGTCCTGGATGAGGTTGATGTCCGCGGATCCAAGGACGTTCGGACAATCAACGATGATGCGAGTGTGGGGCAGCCTCTCGAGCAGTCTCATGGTGTACTCGAACGCGGCGGCGCTGAGCAGGCCAGGTCCAACCCCCTCCTTGGGGTTGAACGCCAATACGTGCAGGTTGTCCACGAGCGCGGCGACGGCCTTGTAACAATAGGAGGGATGGTTCAGGGCGGCCTCCATCTGTAGGCCAAAACACAGCGGCGCCGCGAACCCCAACCGAGTGCCCAGCATCGGGTGGCGTCGTGTAGCCTCGATCAGCAAGACCTCCCCCGCCTGCTGCTCCGCAAACGCGAGGGCCAAATTGATGGCGCAGGTGGTCTTGCCCTCAGCTCGCCTGGCGCTAGTTATCCCGATGATTCGGCTGTTGGGGGAACGCTGTAGCCGGCGAGCGAGCCTACGAAATCGCGCTGCGGCGTCGCTTTCAGGAAAGAAAGCCAGCGGCAGCGAAGGATCACTGCGCAGACTTCGCGTCGTTACGATTCCAGCGACTTCCACGCGTGGTGAGCCCGATACGGAACTCACTAGGCCTCCGACGTGGGGAGCGGCAGGCATGGATGCCTGCTGCACCACGATCTGAGTGCCGGGCTCTTGACTAGGCGTCGCCACGTTGTTCTCCTTTAACGGCAGGTAGTTGGATGGCTTCGAAGGTCGGGCCGAGCTGCAGCCCCGCGAGGTCATGCTCGCCGTAGACCCGCTTGTCCGCCAGCACGAGCCCCACCGCGACTACCCCTCCCAGCCCCATCAGCAGCGCGAAGGCCAGCGATGAGGTGCGCAAGGGCCCCCTTCGAGTGGGGCGAGTGGGTAGGAAAGGTTCGTCGATCGTGACGATTTCCCCGTCACCGCCGGCTGACTTCAGGCGAGCCTCGGTTTGCGCTTCGAACATCTTGCGGCTCACAGCGCCGTGGTACTCTCGCGCCGCGTCCGCATCGCGACTCATCGTGATGTAACGGGTCTCTAGCGTCACTGTATCCTCCCAGTCGGCGGAGCCGCTTGATGAACCTTCCGTTTCCACGTCACCGCGGGCCGCTTCGATTCTGGCGCGGACGATCTTGAGCTGATCTTGCAGGCGCTGAGTGCCGGCCGGGTCCTCGGGACTGGGGGGGGGCAGTGGTGCTGAGACCGGCACGGCTGCGGCTTTGACCTGCGTGAGACGCGCCTGGGCTTTGCCCAAGGTCTGAGACGCTTCTACGACATCGGGGTGTGCGGCGGTGAACTCTGCCTTGAGCGAACGAAGTCTCTGGGTAGCTTCAGCGACCTTCGCCTGGGCCTCCTCGATCTTCGCTTGGTCCGCGGCTGACAATGAGGGTGGCGGGCGCTCCTGCCGCGCGGGACTGCTCGCAGGCGATTCGAGGAGTTTAACCAGTCGCTCTTCTTGTTGAAGCAGGGCTCCAAGGCGGTACTTGCCCGTGGGTGCCGGCTTGTTCTGTTCTGAGCGAATCGAAGCCCCAAGCTGAGCTGATGTGGAGGGTTCCATCGCAAACTGCGGATTCTCCGCAAGGAAGCCCGCCAGGACGGCCTCTTTCTCGGTGAGATCCGCGTCGATGGTCTCAAGATGGCGTTCCAAGAACTCTAGCGTTGCCTTCGCGGTATTCGCAGCATCGTCAGCAGGTTGTTTCTTCAACGAGGACTCGATGTCTTGCAGGACAGCCAGGGCTAACTTCGGGTCCTCGTGTGAGAAACGCAGCATGATGACGTTCTGGTTCCCGGAGTCGATTTGGATTCGCCGTCGCAGCTCAAGCACGGCAGCCACCATGCCGTCGCTTCGCACCTGGTCGGGATACAGATTGTGGATCGAAATAATCTGCGACAGGTTGCTGCGTGCCATCGCTAAGTCCACATAGCGGGAGCTGCGCTCGCGCCAAGTCTCACGAAAGCGGTTGTTGCCCCCGAACTGCACCACCTCCTTGGCGATGGTCTCACGGAACATGAGCACTGAGTGCGACTCAAACATTGGCGGGACCACCCGCGGAGTGAAGTAAGCCACGGTCACGGCGATCGCGAATGCGGGTACCCAGACCGCCCATTGCCTGCCCGCTCTGCCGCACACCGACCAAAGGAAGGCGAGCGTATAACGGTTAGCTTCGTAGTTCTGGATGCTGTGCTGTGAGCTATCAGACATGGATTCTCGAGGTCTTTAGTCGGCTAGCCATGGACCCGTAACGTTGCCCTTGGAAACTAGGCGCGACGCCAAAGGACTTGAGTCCGATATGCGCAACGCCTTCGCCATCATGCAGGCGAAAGTCCAACGCCCCAACACCAAAAGCAATGATCGGCAACAAGCAGAGCAAAGAGCCGACTCCGAAGAGCGCTGCGTCGCTTGTGCGGGACAGTGGGCGCGGGGGTGGGAGGCGGCCAGGTTCCACCAGTTCGAACACGAGCCCCTGCACGTTCGTCTCGAAGCTTCGTCGCAGCCCCCAGCGCTGTGATTCGCCCTGGGTGGATGAAGCGCGTGTCCGCAAGGCAAAGACAGTCTCTGCGACTCGCTTCATCCGTAGGCGCGATAGCTCCAATTCGTGACCGGTTAAGGTTCGCTGCTCAGCGCTCATTCGGGCCTGCTCGCGCTCAACGCCCTGCAGTTGCTGCCTGACGTCTGCGTCAGCGATATCGAGCGTCCGAGAGACGTCTGTGGCGGCTTGCCGTCGGACGTCCGCTTCGAAAGACATAATCTTACTGGTGAGATACTTAACGGCGACTAGGGCGCGTTCGGGGTCCTGGTCGATAAAGCTGAGTGACACCCGAGCTGAACGCCGCGCGCCGTAGTAATCCGCGCCGAAGGAGTCGTTTTCGACCTCTAGCTCGATCGCCTCGCGCACCCGTGAGAGAGCGAGATCGGGTATGCGCTGCAATAGGTCCTTCTCGATTTCAAGTTCGCCCATCATCTGAACCAGCGCGGTATCGGAAAGCACGACGCGCGATAGGTATTCGCCGAGCTCCTTCGGCGAGGGCGGATGAGTCGACGGGTCAAACTCGGCCTCCTGAATTAGGAACTGCACGTGTGAGGTGTAGTCGTGCTTCTTGAGGAGCCGCCACCCTGCCACCACCGATGCGCAAACCGCGGCGAGCACCCAGACTCGAGCCCACCGGCGCGCAGCTCGACCGAGTAGCGTCCGAGCCTCCCGCCGGGCGTCGCTGAGACTAGGTTCCGTGTCAGGCCATGGGCGCTTCAAGTTTGGGGAAAGGTCTGACAAGTTGGGCCACGCTAACACAGAGATGCTCGCCCCGGCTAACACACTGCGCGCTGCCGCAGTTGCTCATAGAGGGCCATGTACGCTCCCAGCATAGCCTGGGCGGAGTAGCGCTGTAGAGCAACCGCGCGAGCCCGCGTTCCGAGTTGATGTCGCAGCGCCGGGTCGGCTGCAAGCGCCTGAAGCTGAGTCCCAAAGGCTTTAGCATCCCCTTCGGCCACTAGGAAGCCGACGTCAGAGCCTACAACTTCGGGTACGCCTCCGACGCTTGTGCAGACCAGCGGGAGCTCGCAGGCCATGGCTTCTGGAAGCACCATGGGTAAGCCTTCACTCCGCGATGACAGCGCGAAGATGTCAAAAGCAGGCAGAACTCGGGGCACGTCGAGGCGTTGCCCGAGCAGATGGACGAACTGCGGATTTCGTAGCTCGCCGACGGCTCCCTCGACGACAGACCGGTGGTCGCCATCCCCGGCGATCACCAGCTGCAGCCCAGGCCCTAGGTAAGGAGCCATCGCGCGTACCAGCAGAGGTTGGTTCTTGATCTCACTCATGCGTCCTACCGTTCCAACGACGACGGCATCTGCGGGGATCCCGAGTTGGTTGCGAAGGTTGGCCCGGCATTCGGGTGACGGCCCGTAACGATCGAGGTCGATGCCGTTCGAGATCACGTGAACTCGTTCCTTCCGGCATTCGCCCTGCGTGACTACTTCTTCCGCCGTCTGTTTTGACACGCCGACGATCGCGTGAGGCGAGGAACCCAAGAACCTGCGCAGGAGCCTCTGACGACGCGTCGCCTGATCGCGCCCGTGTTTTGTGTGCACAACGACCGCGCCCGCGAAGCGCGCCGCGCCGGCCCCATAGATCAGCGGTAGCGGGTTGTGCGTGTGGACGAAGTTTGCCCGCAAGCGACTGAACAGCAGGGCCAAGCGCAGGGAAAGCGATGGATCCACACTCGGTCCCCGCTTCGTCACCCGATGAACTACAGCACCCGCGTTACGAAAATTGGCAGCGTGGGGGCCATGGGCTCCCTCCGCCAGGCTCACCACATGCACCCGGTGCCCGAGCGCTACCTGACCGGTGGCCAGATTCAGCGCCACCTGCTCCCCCCCTCCCACCTCCAGGGAGCCGAGCACATGCACGATTGTATGCAGCACAGCGCAGTCATTCTCGAACCCACCGCACAGTCTGCGATCGCAGGTCCGTGAGACGATTTTCAGCTCAGGCCGAAAACGCGGTCGATACGG
>JBDKJZ010000104.1:0-12487 GCA_039796375.1 Pseudomonadota bacterium | reverse complement strand
GATTTCAAGTTGGGCGGCGCTGGGTACACCGGCAACGGTATGGACGCTTTCAGCATCATGACGTTTAACCCTATTTATGTGAGTTTGGCGGCCCGGCCTGAGGAGCTGGAATTCCGACCGAGTTCGGCCTTCTTGGTGCAGGGCACCTACCAGTTAGGCGATAGCTGGGTGTCGCTTGGCTACGGCAAGACGATGCTGGAGCGCCTCGATACCGACGGGGATCCCTCAACGCCCGATTCTCCTCCTTTGTTGCGTAGCCAGACAGGCATCTCAGCGGGGCTCTACCACCGAATCGGACAGGTTGTGCTTGGTCTAGACTACTTCAACGCGCATTACGGATTCGATGCGAGGTTGGTGACTAATCCTGCGGTCCCGGGCACCACCATCGGCGAAGAGAATGAACAGACAGTGCACACGCTCAACGGCGGCGTGACGCTAGAGTGGTAGGTCGTTTAATCCTAGTTTGCTGACAGAGCTCGAAGGCGGGCGCCTATCGATACGGAAATCGATAGGCGGGGCGCACCAGATCGGCAGACTTAAAGAGGACTTGAGCCTGCGTGGTTGGCTCAGGAAACCCGACGTGGCCAGCGTTGCTGACGTCAGCGGCAAGCCGCAGCGCCCAGTTGTCCCGGCCGGGAACTGGGTCGCCCGACGTCTCACCCCACTGCCGCAAGCGCAGGATAGAGCGCTTGGAACCGCGCATAGGCGGAAGCGTAAAGTGCTTCAGAGCCGGCACTGGGCGTTTCTCGGTCCGCGTACCCGAGCCAACTTGCGCAGGCGGCTTTCGTGTTTGCAAATTGCCCAGCGCCGACTGCGCCAAGAATAGCGGCACCAAATGCCGGCCCCTCTTCCTTGTTAACCTGACGCAACCTAAGTGCAAGAATGTCCGCGAGTAGCGAACGCACGAAGGGACTGTTAGAGCCGCCGCCAGTGACCAACAGGCTATCGCTTGATAGGCCCATCTTTCGGAGCAGCTCAACGCTGTCCTTGTAACCAAAACAAATTCCCTCAAGCACGGCCCGGGTCATGTGAGCACGGGTGTGGGCCAGGCTGAGCCCAATGAACGCGCCGCGTGCGTCGGCATTCTTATGGGGGGTTCGTTCACCTTGGAGATAGGGCAAGAAACTGAGGCCCTCAGCCCCCGCTTGAATCTTGGAGGCCTCGTCGGAAAGTACGCCCGGCGCTTGTCCCTCGAGCTCCTTGGCCAACTCGCGTTGATGCCAAGCGAAGGCGCCACCTGCAGTGAGCATGACGCCCATCACGTACCAGGTGTCTTCGGCGGCATGGCAGAACGTATGAACGCGCAACTGCGGATCCACGACGGGTTGGGTCGTTGGAGTCAGGACAGTTCCCGACGTCCCCCATGATAAGACGGTTTGACCAGGAGCGACGGCTCCGACTCCCACGGCGCCGCAAGCGTTGTCGGCGCCGCCGCCGACAACGGGGGTCCCTTCTGGGAGACCAGTGAGTCTGGCAACCTCGGCCGTGACTTTGCCCAAAACTTCCGACGAACCGCCGACGCTTGGAACCAGCGAAGGGCTTAAGCCGAGATCCTTCAGCAGGACCGCATCGAACTCGCGCTTCATCACGTCGAACATCAACGTTCCGGACGCATCCGAGGGCTCCGTCGCCATCTGTCCCGTCAACATGAACCGAATGAAGTCTTTGGGTAGCAGCACCTTAGCGAGGCGCGAATAGCTGCCGGCTTCGTTTTCTTTGAGCCACAGGATCTTTGGCAGTGTGAACCCTTCGAAGGCTGCGTTGCCAACGCTTCGGCTCATGCGCTCAGTGCCGAGCGTGCTCTCGATGACTCGGCACTGCGCTGTCGTTCGTCCGTCACACCACAACATGGCGGGGCGAATGACACGATTGCTCGCGTCCAAAAATACCGACGAGTGCATCTGTCCGGAAAGCCCAATGGCGGCAATGCTTCCAGAGCTCACTTGTTTGACAAGAGCAGCGGTGGCCGCGAGGGTGGCTTCCCACCAGGCCATCGGGTCCTGTTCAGCCCAGCCGGGCTTTGGCGTCTGCAGCGCCAGCGGAGAGGTCGCTGTCGCTACGACCTCCCCCTGAGCGTCTACGGCGATCACTTTGACCGCGCTGGTACCCACGTCGATTCCGAGAAATAGCGGACCCTGGACTGGTTGCGCGGTCATCGTGATTTCTATCCTTATTCTTGTTAGTGCAGCTTAAGCGAATCGCGCTGTTAGCGGGTGCCCATTAGCAGTTCAGTGGTGAGTTGGTCGAGACGTTCGAACCTGTACCCTCTGGATGCCAGCTTCGGAACGTCGAAGCTGTGCTCTTTTAGCTTAGAACCGAAGGCGGGGCTAAACTTGAAGGTACCCTGGGTTCCCAAGACTTCCTGCGAATCGATGGCGCGCTGCTCGTTGAGAATCTCTTGGATCTCCTTGTCTTGAGCGAAGCGAGCGGCCTTGCTCTTTAGAATGTTGTAGGTGCGCATGCTGTAGTAAGCAAAGTCCCAAACGCCATCCTGGTTTTCAGTGCGGTACGCGTGGCTGTCGAAGTGGCGCATGCCGCCCCACTGGTTGTCCTCTAGGAGCTTAACTAGGAAGAACGCACCCTTTTGGTCTTCACTGCCGAAACGCAGGTCTTGGTCGTAACGACCTGGCTTCTGGCCGTTGAGGTCGATGTGGAACAGTTTCCCACACTCGAGCGCTTGACCAACAGCGTGCGACATATCCAGACCGGGCATCACCTCGTGCGCAACCTCAGGATTCACGCCGACCATCGATGGGTCATCGAGTGTCTCGATGAACGCGAGCATGTGCCCTGTCGTCGGAAGGAAGATATCGCCGCGGGGCTCATTGGGCTTGGCTTCGAGCGCGAACTTGTAGTCGTAGCCCTGTGACTTGGAGTAGTCGCACAGGAAGTTCAAGGCTTCACGAAAGCGCTTGAGAGCTTCAATTGGAGACTTCGAAGCGTTGGTCTCAAGGCCCTCGCGGCCGCCCCAGAACACGTAGGTGCTCGCGCCGAACTCTTTCCCGAGATCCATGGCGCGCATGGTCTTCTGGAGTGCGTAGGCACGGATAGCGCGGTCATTCGCAGTGAAGGCGCCCTCCTTGAAGACGCTGTCGTAGAAAAGGTTAGTGGTTGCCATCGGCACCTTCATGCCCGTGTCACCGAGCGCCTTCTTGAAGTCGCGGATGATGCGCTCGCGCTCCGCCGGGTTGCTGCCCGAAGGGATCAGATCGTCGTCGTGAAAGTTGACGCCGTGTGCTCCCATCTCGGAGAGGCGGTGAACGATTTCAACGGGATCGACACGTTCACGAACCCGATCTCCGAAAGGGTCGCCCCCTCTGTTGCCGACGGTCCATAGACCGAACGTGAAATTGTCGGCGGCTTTGGGCGAAAATTCATCCTTGGGATAGCGGTTGGTCACCTGGGTATTCTCCTTACTTGGGGGACGCTGCGTCGGCGCCGTGCACATCGCGCACGGTTGAGAGGTTTGAGGACGCCTAGCAGCAGCAGCAAAAGCATAGCGCAGGCTGCATTAAGTTTGTACTGTTAACTAATCAATTGGCTCAATTTGGGTTGCTGCTCCAGACTTTTCCAGTCTACCAGCCACGCACCCGGACGAACGACCGCAGCGGGCCGTTTCCTAAGGAGAGCCTCTGCCGCACAAGAGATTCGGGCACAGTTTTGGCCGACATGTCGTTGAGTATGGCCAAAACTCAGCCGAATTAAGTCGGCTTCTGAGCTAAAACCAGGCAGGGAATTGGGGTGACTGCTCCTGGTGCACAATTGCACACACTGGTTCCTATTTGTTAAAAGGGCTAACGATTAGGAGTGTTCATGGGGGCGGCCTTCTCGTAGACTGCTCGGAACCAGGAGGTCATCGCGCATGAATCTAAACCGAGTTCGAGCCTTGTCTCAAGCACTGTCCACCCTCACACACACGGGGGCTTCCCATGGCCGTTGAAGTGAATGGAGTGCGGCGCAGACTGCGCCTCGGCATGGTAGGCGGCGGGCAGGGGGCGTTTATCGGCGGGGTTCACCGCATTGCGGCCCGCATCGATGACAAGTTTGAGCTGGTTGCTGGCGCGCTTTCCTCAGATCCGGCGCGGGCTCATGCCTCGGCTGTTGAGTTGCACATCGCCAAAGACCGGTCCTACGCGTCTTTCGCGGAAATGGCAGCGAAGGAGGCCGCCCGCTCCGATGGAATCGATGTGGTGTCGATCGTGACACCGAACCATATGCACCACGGCCCCTGCAAAGCTTTCTTGGAGGCGGGGATTCACGTGATTTGCGACAAACCGCTCACGACGACCGTCGAAGAAGCGATCGACCTCGTCGAGACGGTGCGCAGGACGGGGAAGATCTTCGTATTAACCCACAACTACACCGGTTACCCGATGGTGCGCCAGGCCAGGGAAATGGTGGCTTCGGGCGAGCTCGGCGCGATCCGAGTGGTGCAGGTCGAGTACCCGCAGGATTGGCTGACGACCAAGCTCGAAGCTTCAGGACAGAAGCAGGCTGAGTGGCGGGTGGATCCGAAGCGCTCTGGAGCGGGCGGGTGCATTGGGGACATCGGGACCCACGCATTCAACCTTGCGGGCTTTATTACAGGTCTTGAGCTTGAGGCGGTCTGCGCGGAACTAACAGCGTTCGTACCCGGGCGGCAGCTAGACGACAATTGCCAAATGATGCTGCGCTACAAGGGCGGTGCTAGGGGCCTGCTGTGGGCAAGTCAAGTCGCACCGGGCAATGAGAACAACCTCCGGATTCGTGTTTATGGCGAAAAGGGCGGCCTCGAATGGCATCAGGAGCATCCGAATCACCTCAGCTATACGCCGTTCGGAAAGGCGCCTCAGTTGATCACGCGGAGCGGCAACGGCGCCGGCGACGCGGCGTCGAAGGTGTCCCGTATTCCAGCGGGTCACCCCGAAGGGTACTTGGAAGGGTTCGCGACCCTTTACGCCGCCGCTGCTGAGCAGATTTCGGCACGGATCGAGGGGCGCACTCCGAACGCAGAAGCCCTGCTCGCTCCAACAGTCGCGGACGGAGCCCTGGGGATTCAGTTCATCACCTCGGCGATAGAATCGAGCCAGCGAAACGGGGCGTGGGTCAGCACGCGCTTGCCGGTCAGCTCTTGACGCGCCACCACCTACGATCCCCTCACTCATGTACAGCACACGCTGGCGATTCTCGCTTGTACGTCGACCCCCCCGAGGGGAGTTGTCGCACATAGAGAGACGACGCGAGAGTCCGAGGAAAAGGGCTGCGAACTAGGACCCAAGGGGGGCGGAGTGGTCAGCCCGTCCCTGCCGAAAAGTCGTTATTCAATATTTCACCACGTGCCTACGACTTTGCTATGCCCGCAACTTTCCTCTGGCGCTTTCAGCGAAATGCAAAGGATGCGCGGTCGGTATTCACTGCCTAGCATTTCCATGCGTCTCGACCTTCCAGGTACGTCACGAAATGTTGGGTTTCCGCTGGTCGCAATCAATCCTTCAAAAAATGATTACAAACGCATGGGCCATCTGAGCGCGCTCACGCAACTGAAGACTGGGCCCCGTGAACACGTGGCCACGTCAGACCCCCCCGAGGGGCTTTCGAGCTCGGGTTAACCTTTGGTGCACATTCGCTCAGGTGCAGCGTTCGCATGAACCGCCAGACTGGCGAGGAGACAAAGTTAGAATGACGCATTCCAGCCCCCAGAAGACACCTCTCCACCGCACAGTAAGCGTCGTCGGTTCCGTTGCTCTCGTGGCGCTGTTGGTCGCCGCATGTAGTTCCGGCGACGACGTTTCAAAGCCTGCAGCACCTGCAGCGACAGTCCCCCCCCCCCCGAGTGCGTCGACCGGGCCCGGGGCAATGATTATTCCGGACCCTCCGGTTGTCATCGTGGATCCTACGAAGGAGCAGTGCGACGGTGCTGGGGTGTTTCCTGGGCGCACTCCTCTGCGTCGGTTGGCCCTGAATGAATACGACAGCAGCATCGCCGACCTGCTAGGCGTTGACGTGTTCGTCGACGGTAAAGCGCCGTCGTTGGGGCTAGTCATTGATACCTCCGCTGGAGGCTTTCTCAACAACGCAGATGTCACGACGACTAGCGACCTACACGTTGAGAATTTCTACAACACCGCTCTGGCCTTGGCCGAATCGGCGCGCGTGAAGGGTAAGTTTGCCCTGCCCTGCGCTGCTATGGGGGCCGTCTGCGCCGAACAGTTCGTCCGGGACTTCGGCTTGCGCGCGTTCCGCCGTCCCCTATCCCAGGATGAGGTTACGTCATACACGGCCCGTTTCGCGGCAGGTTCGATGGGGGCCACGTTCGAAGAGGGCCTTGAGTGGGTTGTGGGCCGCATGTTGCAGTCGCCTCACTTCCTCTATCGAGTTGAGCTTGAGACGTCTGGGGCGGGGCCCGGGGTGGTCAAGCCTTTGAGCGGTTACTCAATCGCAACGCGCCTCTCCTACTTCCTGTGGCAGACAACCCCTGACGCTATGTTGTTGAGCGCCGCCGCCGATGGAACTCTCGACACCAAAGAGGGGGTCGCTGCGATGGTCGAAAAAATGATCCAGACCGACCGCTTCGAAGCGACCCTGCGGAGTTTCCACGACCAATGGCTTGATGTCCGAAGCGTCGCAGAAAAATCTAAAGAGGCGACCATCGACCCCCCCTGGGACTCCAACCTGAAGCTAGACTTGATCGAGGAAATTGAGCGTTTTTCCCGTGAAGTCTACGAGAGTGGAGGCAGCTTCACTGAGCTGATGACCGCGAACTGGTCGTTTCTCACGCCCCGTCTTGCCGCCCACTACGGCGCGGTGCATCCCAACCCCGCCGCGGCTGAAGAATGGGCGAGGGTTGAAGTTCCCCACCGGCATGGTTTGTTGACCATGGCGGGCTTCACCGCTTCGCATTCCAGCGCAAATCAGAGCAACGTGGCCAAGCGCGGCGCGTGGCTTCGAAATCAGCTGCTTTGTACTGAGATTGGCGCGCCGCCAGTCAATCCGACGAATGGAGAGCCGATTGTAGCGCCGCCGAAGGTGCCCGGGGAAACCACGGCCGAGCGGTTCAAGAAGCACTCTTCAGACCCGGCCTGCTTTGGGTGCCACACATTGATCGACCCCCTGGGCCTACCGTTCGAGTACTATGACGAGTTTGGGCGGTACCGGGACATGGACGAAGGTCAGCCTGTTTCGGCCCCGGGAGAGTTCACAGGAACTTCGGCGGCGGGTACGCCATTCGAAGGGCCCGAGGCGTTCGCTACTGGGTTCGCAAAACTGCCGGAAGCGCAAAGCTGCATCGTTAGCAACTGGTTCCGATATGGAATGGGCCGAACTGAGGCAGCCAGCGGCGGCGATCGCTGCACCATGACGCGGCAGCTAAAGCGGTTCTCCGCGAGCGGCCAAAACTTGAAAGACCTGATCGTCGGCTTGGCTACGAGCGACGCATTCCGGTTCCGTATGGAAGTCGCCGATGCGCCGCTGCCCCCCCCTCCCGCGGGACAGCAGTAACCGGTAGGTCGAAAGGAGATATCGAGATGGCTAATGTTAAGACTTCACGTCGTCACTTCATGGCTGCGGCCGGTGCTTCAAGCCTCGTCCTGCCGGTGTTCGAGGCTTTCACTCCGCAGAAGGCGCAGGCCCAGATGTTTGAAAACGCTCGGCAGCTGATCACCTACTACACGGCTAACGGTGTTCCCGGTCAAGAGAACTTCTTCCCACGCGGGGGCACGCCAACCAATTTCACGCTGGGTCCCATTCTCTCCCCGCTTGAACCCCACAAGCAGGACCTGCTGATCGTTGAGGGGCTCGACAGTCGGGCGGCCATGGATGCCGGCGGAGACCCACACGGTGTTGGGTTCGCCACAACGCTTAGCGGGCGCAAAGCGGTTCCGGGCGGCGAGTTCAAGCACGGGGCCTGTTTTAACGATATGAGTGGCAAGCCTTGCCCGTCTACCGGGTTGGGTGGCGGCCCCAGCCTCGACATTGAGGTCGGCCAAGCGCACGTAGCCGCAAAAGTCGTTCCGATTGGGTCGCTGAACTATTCCGTCAAGACAGCTCAGAAGCCGGATCTTTACACCTACCTGTCGTATTCGGCGCCAGGGGTGCCTGTGAATCCCGAGTCGGATCCTTTGCGGGCATTTAATCGCGTCTTCAAAGCTCTCGGTGGGGACCCGACGGTCAGTGACGCGCAAGCCGCCCGCCTCAAGGCGCGGGGCAAGAGCGTACTCGATGAACTCGGGGGAGAGTTCGACTTGCTGATGACTCAGGTCTCTCAGACCGACCGGGCTCGCCTACAGCAACACCAGGACGCGATGCGCAACCTTGAGAAGAAAGTCGACCTGCTGACCACCGTCGTTGTTGGGGGCTCCTGTAAGGTACCAATTGCTCCCCAGGATCTCGGCCCCGGGCCGGCGGTAGTCCGTAACGCAGGCGGCATGGAAGACAAGAACGCCGCGGGGGATCACGGTGATATCGAGCTGCGTCAGGACATCTACCGGGGCATGATTATCGCCGCGTTGGCTTGCGGGTTGACTCGCGTAGGGACCCTGGCGACGTCTTTCTCGCGTGCCGATACGTACCTGAGCTTCTTGCCGTACAATGGGCTTCCTATCCAGTCAGCACATCACGCGATGTCTCATGGCGAGGGAGAGAATCCCAACGAGAAGCTGATCGTGGTTAACAATTGGTATGCGCTGAAGTTCGGGCAGTTCATTGACCAGCTGAAGTCGACGATGGGTCCAACCGGTGAGCCGCTGTTCAAGACAGCGGGGATCTTCTGGTGTAATGAGCTCGCCACGGGTGGACACACCCACAACAACAAACCTCACCTGGTCGCAGGGACCATGGGTGGCTACTTAAAGAATGGTTTACATCACACCTACCCGAAAGGGACTCCGCACAACGTGTTACTGACAGCGTTGGCGAAAGGTGCGGGCCTGGCTACCGACCACATCGGTGATACCGAGTACCAAGGTCAAGACCTGACGCCGTTGTTGGCGTAAGCTATGCTGCGGGTTGCCGCTGAAGTTCGAGAGGCCCCCCAAAGACTGGTGGGGCCTTTCCGTACTCGCGGGTGAGTAAGCTCAGTATGGGGGGTGTCTGAGACCGATTCTCCTACGGAGCAAACCCGAATAGCCGAGTAAAGTTTGCAACGAACTGGTCTTCGGCCTCCGCAGGAGCGACTTGCCAGAGCTCGGCGGCATACTCGCAGGTGCCACGCACATTCGCCGGCTCGTTCGTCTGCTCCTTCTCAGGGCCCAGGTATGGGCAGTCTGTCTCAAGTAGCAGCTGCGTTCGCGGCAGAGTTTCTAGCATGCGTGTGAACGACTCAGAGCGACGCGCGTTGGCGGGAATCGACAGGTAGTGACCCGCGTCCGCAATTCGCCTGGCCAACTTTACGCGACTACCGAAACAGTGCCAATTGACCCGAGGTGCGCCCAGCTCGAGTAGTAACTCGAGAGTCCGAGCTTCGCGCTTTCGGGTGTGAATGATAATGGGCTTGTCGTGATCCATCGCCAGGCGCACTAAGCGAACGAAGGCCTGCTCCTGTGCGGGCCAAAACGCTTCGGGGACCCAGTAACCGTCCAGGCCAATTTCACCGACGGCGACCGCATCGTGGATGTTCTCACGCACGTTTTCAATCGCGTCGTCTGCGGTCCAGCACTCTCGCTGATCGGGGTAGTCGACG
Source organism: Pseudomonadota bacterium (assembly GCA_039796375.1). Lineage (GTDB taxonomy): Bacteria > Myxococcota_A > Polyangia > Polyangiales > Polyangiaceae > SZUA-265. The sequence continues at coordinate 2,832 of JBDKJZ010000104.1, read as the reverse complement.
CCTGCCGCTCGCATCTCTTTGAGCACGGCGTCGACCGGGTACAAGCCGAAAGCTGGACGCACGATAGGGAAACGCGCGGCTAGGTCGGCGACCTGCTGGTTGTCGCTCGGATTCAGGCCGTTCGAGATAATCGTGGTCACCCCGGCTGTCTTCGCGCGTGCAAGGATGCCTTCGATGTCCGGCAATAGTTGCGGATGGGTCAAATGGGCATGGACATCGAACAGCGACATAGCGATCGTTTTCTGTTACAGGGGCTTCCAACGAGATGCAACGTCCGCTGACCCATCGCCTCGGCTTGATCGCTGGGTTGCTTCTGGCCTTCGCGGCCTGTTCCAAACGACCCGGCTCAAGCGGTGAACAGGAAGGCGCGGCTGCAGCTGCAGCAAGCAGCGGGTCTCAGGTGCCACCACCGGTGAGCGAGCCCTCTCCGCCCCTGCCGGAGGGATTGCAGGGCGTCGATGCAGCAGAGCTCCTGAGGCGCGCCCAGGCTGCGCTGAAGGAAGCTTCGCAGAAGACGGAGGGGCCGAGAGGGGTGTTGATCAACGTCTGGGCAAGCTGGTGCGGGTCCTGCAGGGCGGAGATGCCGATGCTGCAGAGCGTCGAGCAACGCTACGCGGAGCGGGGGATACGCCTGCTGTTCGTCTCCGTGGATTCTCTAGACCAAGCGCCAGCGGCCCTGGCCTTCGTCGAAGAGATGCGCCTACCCAAACCCGGCCTGATCGTGACTGAGCGCCTGGGCCTGTTCAAGCCCGCGTTGAGCCCTCAGTGGCGAGGCACCCTACCGGCAACCTTTCTGTTTGATGCGACCGGCCGCCTCCGCTATTTCTGGGGAGCGCAGGTGTTCGAAGAGGAGCTCACGCCGATCTTGGACGGTTTCCTTTCAGGTGAAGACATCGACGGGGCGGCGAACTTCAAAGTGCAGCTCTCCGCGCCTCGTTGAGCGAGCTTCCCTCGGGATTCAGTTTCACGCCGGCGCTGGTTCTTGGCTGTTCATATCGACCTCGCGGATCGTGATCTTGGCTTCGCGCAGCATCCCCATACTCATCTCGAAATCCACTCTCCAACGCTCTGGAATATCTAGGTCGGCAGGGAATACAACTTCGCCAACCCCTGCCTGAAGTAGCGACCGGGCGCAGCGGGTGCACGGCGGCCAGGTCACGTAGGCCACGCAGCCGCGGAGACTCATTCCGATTCGCGCGGCGTGCATGATGGCGTTCTCCTCGGCGTGGCAAATCAGCGGGTACTTGAGCTCTCGGTTCTCGAGCCGTTCAGGGGTGTCCTCAATGCCACGAGGAAAACCGTTAAAGCCGGTGCTGCGAATCTCCCGATCTGGGCCCACCACGACGCAGCCGACCTTCGTTGAGGGGTCTTTGCTCCACCCCGAGATGTGCGTTGCCAACGCGATAAACCGACGGTCCCACTTCATGCCAGGGTTATACGCCAAGTGCCAGGGTGGAACAGCGCCATTCGCAGGTCACGCTTGTCCCGGTCCGCTGGCAGCGCACGCCGGGCTCACACGAGCTCAGATTGAGGCCTTTCTTAGCGCATTTCTGCTAGAGTGAGGATGGGTGTTTCGAAACGTCGTGTGTTCCACGTCTCTGGTTCATACTAGAGGCGGAGCAGGCTCTCTGGTGTTTCTACGAAGGTTGAGCATCACGGCTGTCGGCGTTTGCATTAGTAGCTGCAACCCCGTCGGGGATCCGATTGGTGCGAGACGGGCGCAAGACTCGGGTGCGACACCATCGATGACTGAGGAGCCCGCGGTTGAAGGCCCGAAGGAGCCCCCGAGTGAAACGGAGCGCGACGCAATGGCGCCAGTTCCGCTAGATGCCTCCCGCTGTGAGCCGACCACCTGTTCGAACGATGGCCCCCTCGCGGTTCGCGACGTGGATGAGGACGGAGTGCTCGATGTTTATGACCCTGATGACGACAACGACGGGGTGAGCGACCAACAAGAGTGCGCTCTCGCAGGCGCCCAAGGGCTTGTCAATGGGGGCTTTGAAGTGCCCTCTATTGGCCAGCGAGAGACGTTTCGCACGCTCGCTGTCTGGGATGTTCCCGGGTGGCGAGCGGTGCCGGACGGTGCCACTTTGGAGTTGTGGACCGACGGGCACCTAGGGGTTGCGGCGACCCCGGGGGGGCGCCAGTTTGCGGAGCTCAACTCCGATTTGAGAACCGGCATCTACCAGGACTTCGTTGTTACGCCGGGCACACGGCTACGCTGGGCGTTCTCGCACCGCGGCAGGGTGGTGGCTGACACCGTCCGGATCTTGTTGGGGACTGCGGTCAGTATGCTCCCGCAGGGCGAGTTCGTGACAGCGCCTGGAGTCTGGCAGACGTACGCTGGGATCTACGAGGTCCCTGGCGACCAAGCCCAGACCCGCATCATGCTGGAAGCTGTGTCCGGGGACACGAAGGCGAACTTGGTGGATGACGTCTGGGTGGAGCCCGTGTGCGACCTGGACCGAGATGGCGACGGCTGCGTGGACAGTGATGACGCGGACACCGAAGATCCTGCATGTCCCTAGGATTAGTGCACAATCGTTCAAGAAAACTGCCGATGTGCCGTTCTGGACGGAGGCGCCTTAGTTTTCTGACCTGTTTGTTGGGACGAAATCAACCATCCCTGGATGTCCCCGAGAAACTGGAATCTAGCAGTCGCGATGCGGCCTCCAGGTCCAGCTGCTGACGACCAGGGACGCTTCCTAAAGGCCCTGCTTGCGCGGGAGCGGGAAGCGCATACGGAGTTGTTCCGGCGCTACTATCAACGAGTCGTTGCGGTGTTGCAGCGGGTTCTCGGAACGGATACCGAGCTCAAAGACATCGCTCAGG